>CAZMJW010000046.1:0-6660 GCA_964566915.1 uncultured Gammaproteobacteria bacterium | reverse complement strand
AAATAGGGATAATAGGGGGCATCGAATTGAATTTTAGAGATAAGTTATTAAAAACTTGTTATGCATTTGAGGATGCAAAAGATAATAGTCCTGAAAAAATAGAAAATTGGGAAAAGGAAAGAGATAATATTTCAGCCTTCCTCTCCCAAGCAATAGATAGAGTGAGAGAAGAAACTATTAGAGAGGTGGAAGATAGTTTGCCAGAGGAAACTTTTGATGATAATTATAATTATGCTTTAAAAGAAGTTAGACAAAGACTTAACAAACTAAAAAAGTAATATGAAGAAAGTAAAGGTTCCAATATTAAATAGCGAATATTGTGTTAATGTGTTTATAGGAAAAAAAGAAGAATTGATAAAAGAAGCATCTAAATATACAACATACTCGCCAAAAACAATTAAGAGAGATTTTGATAATAGAAGAGGGTTATCATATAATCTTTTCCCAGATTTAAACCCATTAATAATTGTTGATGGAGATATGAAATGGTTTGATTCAGTAGCAACATTAGCACACGAGTCATCTCACGCAGTAAGTTTTATAGAGGATTATCTTGGAATAAAAGATACTAGCGATGAGTTTAGAGGGCATAGTATTGGGGCTATTATGAGAAGCGTTTTAAAAGATTTTAACAAACTAAAAAAGTAATATGAAGCCAACCCCAGTAATATACACAGGTCAATGCGTGACTTGTGGTAAGAAAAAAGAAGCAAGTAATAGTCAGTGGTGTGAGAAGTGTTTTAAAATATTTAAGAAATAAACCGACACCTTAAGTCGGATAATATAAAATATATGAAAAAGATTTTCATTATTCTGGGTCTAGCTTTAATAGCCTTGATAGCTGTCCCAGTCTTAGCAAGTCAACCAAATTGTCCTGAAGGCTCAAGTTATGAAGGTGAATACGTAGAAGAAACTGTTTGTGAAAATGTTTGCAGGTCAAGGATTTTTGGATTTTGTATTAGATGGGAAGAGGTTTGCTCTACTTCAGGTTATTGGGTTGGAAGTTGTGTAAATAACCCAGTAGAACCAGAAGAGCCAAATGAAGAAGAAAATGGAGAAGAAGGAGAAGAAACAAACGAAGAAGAAACTCCAAAACCAATAATTGTTAAAAACTTTGGAGGAGATTTAATTTCTATATTAAATAATCAATGCAAAGAAGAGAACATCGAATATAGTGAATGGAGTAATTGTATGCCAATGTTTAATATGCAAATCAGAACAGCTAAACCATTAAATGGTTGTAGATTAACTGGAGAACAACAGGCTAATCTTCTTAAATACTGCGGAGCTATTAATTTGGGGATAAGTTTAAAATAAAAGTTATTTTACGAGAAAAATATACCGCTTTTAATTATTAAATACAAAACTATGCTAAAAACAGCAGAATGTGTTACGCCAAATCACCCAGATAAAGTCTGTGATAGAATAAGCGATGCAATTTTAGATGCTTGCTTAGAACAAGATAAGAATAGCCGAGTTGCTATTGAAATTATGGGTGGTCATAATCTGATAACAATAACTGGAGAATTAACAACGAATGCTTATGTTAATATTCCCGAGGTTGTTAGAAAAATCGTTGGAGATAAGTATGGAATTCAAACCAACATAGTTAAACAAAGCCCTGAGATAGCTCAAGGAGTTGATACAGGCGGTGCAGGTGACCAAGGAATTATGGTTGGATATGCTTGCAGAGAAAATGAAGAAATGATACCTCAAGAAGCATACTTAGCAAGAAGCCTTGCAAGATTTATTTACGAAGAAAAAGGTTTTAAAGAAGATGGTAAAACGCAAATAACTATTGACGAAGATGGAACTATCAGAGAAATTGTTGCAAGTTTTTGCAATATTGAAAGTGAAGTATTGACAGGGCTTATATTAAATTGGATGGCTGGCAAAAAGTTCCTTCAACAAGGCGGTTCAATTTACGCAAACCCTGCAGGAGATTGGAACCAAGGCGGTTTTGATGCTGACACTGGTTTAACTGGAAGAAAGTTAGCGGTGGACAATTACGGTCCACAAGTTCCGATTGGCGGTGGTGCATTTTCTGGGAAAGACTCAACTAAGGTTGACCGCAGTGGTGCTTATATGGCTCGCAGAATTGCAGTTGATTACCTTAAAAAGTTTTCTGATGCTTCAGAAGTTATTGTTAAGTTAGCTTACTCAATAGGCTTTCCTGAACCAGTTATGGCAACCGCTTCTGTCAGAAAAGGAGATAAGTGGTTTGAGGTTGAAATAAAAGATTACGATTTAACTCCAAAAGGAATTATAAAACAATTAGAACTTAAAAAACCTGTATTTCAGAAAACAGCCGAATGGGGTCATTTTGGAAATGGATTTAAATGGGATAACTAAAAAAGAAGCCCCTGCAAAAGGGGCTTTTTTCTTACTCAAAAATATCTAATGAGTCAGTTATATATGGGTGTTTATAAAGTTTTTCTAAAAGGTTGTTTTTCATTGTTAGAGAAAAGTTCCCTGAGCCTTTATGATAAAAATACATAACCATTTCATCGTCTGGTTCAATATCCCAATTAGATTTTATTCTTTCTTTAATGTTTTTTATCCAAAGAATTGTTGCTTTAGTGCTATCATCTTCATTAAATACATCATAATTCCTTCCATATTCTTCAACAAATAGATTATTAATATCTTTTTGAGTTCCGCTGTAAACCCTTTCTTCAACTGGAGTTTCTTTATCTGTTTTTGTTTTAGAGTTATGTTGGAATAGCCCTTCATCGTAAGTGCCGTCAGGGTTTTTGTTTGAAGAAGTTATATTAGTTTTAAACCTCGTGTCTTGTGGATTGTTTTCTTGTCTTAATATTCTTGAAGCTAATTCTACTTCTTCAGCAGGAAAATGACTTATAGCCCTTTCAGCAATTTTATTTTGTTTTATTTTTTCTGGTATTAGTTTTTTGATTTCTTTTTTAGCTTCTATATTAGTCTGCACGCTTTCTTTTTTAAGTTCTGGCTCATTTGTAGCTTCCCCTTTCTTTCCCTTTTTAGAAGCTATCAGGGAAGCTACAAGAGCTCCTGCGGATAAACCAAGACCTAAAACAGCATTAACTTTTAACAACTGTTCTATTGTTATAAATCCTTCTTTTTTCGCTTCTTTAAATATATCAGCTAATGTCTTTCTTTCTTTTATTTTTTCAACATTCCAAACAAGTGTTTCCCCTTCACTTTTTATACCATCGTATTTTGATTTTTTTAAACTTTCCACCAACTCTTCTCCGCCTAAACCTTTATTTATTTCTCTAAAATCTTTATAATCAATTTCTTTTATTTTTAATTCTCCTGCTTTAATAGCAAAAACTCCTTTTTCATTTCCTCCGCTTCTATTTTGATTTTTATAACCTATAGCAATATCTGGCGTATCTGAAAAATAAATTCCACTGTTAAAATATTCTCCTTTTTTAAATCCAGAAGATTTTATTTTTTGAGAATTGTCAGTTCCGTGAAAGATATAACCGTCAAAAAACTCTTTTAACTTTTCAGCCTTTGGGTTTTTTTTGCCACGCCAACTGTCTTCGTATAGAACATCTAACGCTTTTTCAAAAGCATTTTCTGTTTTATATTCTTTGGCTAAATCATTCAACCACTTCTTAGCTTTAATATTTTCAACGACTTTCTGCTTTTTTGGTAAAACTTCGGCACCTAAATCAATAAATCCTGGAAGAGTTTTTTTGTCTTGAAAATACTTTTTAATTTTAATTAAAGTGCTTCTAACTTCTTGAGGTTTTAAATTCATTTTTTTCACATCCATTCCTTCAAAAGAGTATTTGCTTCCATATTTTTGAATACCCCATTTAGCTAACTCGTCTTTTGGTATTGCACCAAGAGCTTTTTCAATATTGCCAGATTTCATTAAAATGTTTGCAACTCTCGGACTTTTCATTAACCTACTAACCAACGGAATAGCTAAAGCTGAAGGGTTGTAAGTTAAAGCTCCAGTAGCTCCAATAAAATCGTAAATACTGAAAACATTATTCTTGTCAAGTTGTCTAACTCTTCTTACGTAAGCGTGTTCAATAGGAATTAACTCACTGATAGCTTTATTAATGTCTGCGAATTCTTTTGGAGACTCTTTTTCAAGAGTTGTTTTAAGTTTGCTGTAAAAATCATTCCAAACCTTTTCGCCTGCACCTTCAACTTTCTTTAATGGGTCGTGGTTAAAAATAGCTTTAATACCAGCTGAACGCTTATCGTCAACTACATCTGTAAACCCAATAGGGGTTTCTCTCCAATTTTCACCATATTTAAGTTTCAGTTCTGATTTAAGTTTTTCTAATTCCCTGCTTGTATCGCCTATAAATCCAAGTTTCTTTTCTGTTTTTTCAAGATATTTAGCATCAAGTTCGTCAATAATATTTCCGTAATTAAGCGTTGGCTCTTCTCCCCTTAGTTTAATGTATTCATTTAATTGGTCTGTATAATTCTTAAGTTTAGTCTGAACCTTTGGCAATGCTGTATCTATTGAACCGCCAACATCGTATTTAGCTATGTTTGTTGTTTTGTATCCGTGATTTATATCTGTTGCTGAAGGCTTAACATAAACATCTGAAATCTTAACTCCAGCTTTTTGCAATGTGTTTAATTTTTCGCTAATTACTTTTGAAGTTTGAGTTGAAAGTTCTGAAAGGTTTTTGTTAACACTTTTATTATAAGCACTTGAACCTATTCCAGAAGTCATAGCACCCAAAGAAGCCCCGAATACTCCACCCATAACAGCACCAAGTCCGCCCTGAACCAATGTTTCTCCAACTCCTTTTCCTTCCATCATTCCTTGGGAAACCCCATAACCTAAACCAATTTGAGCTCCTTCTTTTCCTAAAACGCCAGCAGTTCTTGCGACATTTCCTAAAATTTGGCTTCCGCTTTGCTTAACTAAACCTTTTGCTAAATTTGGAGCGAATGTTTGAGCTGATTTTCCAGCTATCTTTGAAGTGATAGCTTTTGTTCCAGTCTTTGTAAAACTTCCTCCGAGTGCGTCTAATACAGTTTGAGCTGAAGCTCCAATAACTTGACCTTTTGTTAAGTGTTGAACATCATATAAATCTTCAAACGAAGTTGAAGGCATATTAGTTAAATCAGACAACATCTTTTCCATCTTTGTAGTATCCTTGCCCTGTTCTTTATTTTTTCTTATTTCCTGTATCAATCTTACTGTTTGGTCTTTTAAATCTTGTTCGCTTTGCATTCTGGCTTTTTCATCTTTTGAACCCATAGCCAATGTTTGTCCGTATAATTTTCCAAGCATTTGCTCGGCTTCTGTTAAAAGATTGAAAGCAAATTTAAAGCCATTTTTGGATGCATCGCCCATCTTTTTTGCTTTTCCACTAGCTTCCATTAACTCTGCTAGTTTTCCAAACTCTTCCCTTTCAACAAGCCTTGTTGCCAAATCTTTGTCAACTCCAAGTTCTTCTGCTTGACCAATAACATCCATTAAAGAGTTTTTGTTTATTTCAATTTGCCTTTTTATTTCAGCTTCTTCTTCTTTTGAAAGCTCACCTCCTTTTCTTTTTTGCTTCAATATGTTTTCAACAAACTCTTCATCAGCTGAAAGAGTTCCTTCTTCTTTATAAGTTTTTACATACTCATCTTTTAAGCCTTTGTATGTGTTGTAAACTTTATCAACATAAGCAGGAGTGTCATATTTAACGCCCCATTTATTTGTTCCCCTCCAATTTTCTTTGTAAGCATCTGGTCTTCCTTCGCCAGCATTCCACATAGAAGCAATCTGTGCTGGGTTATAACCTTTCTTTTTCCAATCTAAAAGACGAAGATAAGTTGCCTTATTTTCGTTTTCTAAAGTCATTGGAGCATTTGCATTACCAAGGTATTTTTGAGCAACTTCTTTCCAAGTTCCGTGAGTATATTGATATCTTGAAGCTCCGCCTACTTCTGCACCCTCTCCTGGAAGAACAGCTCTATTACCGCTTTCGTGTTGGCGAATAGCTTTTGCTAATAAAACAACATCAGCATCCATCCCTTTTGGAACGCTTGCATTTAGCCCTGTTGGCGTTGTTGTAGTTGGAGTTGTTGGTTGTATTGGATTGACTGGTTGAGGCGGTTGCACGCTAGGAATAACTGGCTTTGAGACTGTTGGAAAAATTGATTTTCCTATAGTCTCATTTTCAACAACTTCTAATTCTTGTTGTTTTTTATTTATAGTTGGATATATCATAGTTTTGTTTTACCAAGAATAATCTTCACCGCCACCATCTGCTTGATTTGTGTCAACTCCAGCTTCTTTCAAAATATCTAAAACATTTGGAGTTAAGATATTTTCAATTTCCAATCCGTAGTTGTTAGCTTGAGTCGCAATTCTTTTTGCCAAGTCAATTTGTTCTGCTTGATAATTCTTTAATAACTCTTGAGACATAGTATGGAATTGGCTTAAATCTTGAACAGTAACACCAGCTCCACCACGAGTTAACTTGTCATATATACCTTCAATTCTTTGAACAAGGGCTTGACCATCGCCTGAACGAGCATATTCACTTTCACGAACAACAGAGGTTGGGTCTAAGAGTTTTTGGAATGTTACTAACATAGCCTGAGATGGAGCATTTAGATTGAACTTCTCTTTTTCGCCTGTGTTTGGATTTATTATATAACCTGTTTTCATACCTTCATTAATTGTATTCCAAGCTGTATCCATAA
>CAZMJW010000045.1:0-6843 GCA_964566915.1 uncultured Gammaproteobacteria bacterium | reverse complement strand
AATGCATTCTTCCAGGATTTGGTAAATTAGTAAAAGCTAAAAGAAAAGCTAGAGATGGAAGAAATCCAGCAACTGGTGAAACAATTAAAATTCCAGCTAAAACTGTTGTTAAATTCAGACTTTCAAAAGCTGCTAAAGACGCTATCCTATAATAACTTTAAACTTTCACTGAGAAAGATTGAAGCATAGAAGAGAATATATACTTCTCATACAAAAACACCTTGACGGAATCCAAGGTGTTTTTATTTACAAATTATTATATATATTCTATCATTAATTAAAACATTTGAACCTTAAAACATATAATCATGAAGGAAGATATATTAAAAATAGCTGATCAGCTAAAAAATGGTGAAGTATCCGAAAAGGAAAGTATTAAGCAAATATTGCTTGTTATCAATCCTTTACCGATGCTTAAAGATGATTCTAATGAAGGAAATGTAAAACGTGAACAGTTAATCACTTATTACAAAAACAGAATTCCTTTTTGGAAGGGCACTTATGGACAAGGATTTGCTGATTGCTTTAATTGGCTATCATCCGTTTATGAAAAGAATTTACTTATTTAAAAATAACCCTGAAGTAATTAAGCTTCAGGGTTTTAATTTTTTATATTCTTTTAGGTATTTATCACATTTATCCATAAAACATATAGCTAAGTCCAGTTTATATTGCCCCATATTATTAATATAAAATCTTAAAAGTGAATAAATAGAATTCCGCCAGGTAATCCAGGCACGATAGAAAAGTATTAGAGATTCGTCTAATTCGTTTTCATAATTTTTTAGAAATACCTCCTGTAATTGTATAATATCAGATTCTTTTTTCTTAGTTTTTCTTCTTAGCGCTTCCATTTGTTCAAGCATGGTAGCAATATCTCTTTCTTTTAAACCAAGACAAATATTTTTTAAATCTATAAAGTTTATTTCATTTTTATATACCACAATATTTTGTGGATGAAAGTCTCCATGAATTAAGAAAAGTTTTTTGTTTTTTAGGAGTTTTTTTTCTATTTTATATATTTCTTTATATAGAGAATATACTTTTTCCCCTACTTTTTTATCATAGGATTTTATTTTTTCTATAACATCACTTCCATTGAAATAACGAACACTTTTTAAATTGCAATTATTTTCATTAACATATTTTTTAAATTTATGAGGGGGGAGATTATGAAATTGACTAATTCTTTTTGCTAAAAGTTTAATATTTTTTTTGTTCAAAACATTTAACAATTCTTTACCTTTAATTCCTTTGCAAGCAATTAATTGAGGGTTATTTATTTGGTATAAATTATTTTCTTCATTTAAACTCTTAAGAATTATAGGAATCAGTTTATTTACTCTTTTAAAATCATAATCACTATTTTTTTTGATAAAGAAAATATTTTTATCCTTGTCAGTGTATTTGATGGTAAATTTAAAGGGAAAAGAATCTCTGTATTTTATTTCTTTAATTTTATATTTAATAATATCAGTTTTAAAAATATCGCTAATATATTTTAAATCAAGTAATTTCTTATCTAAAAAATTTATTTCTTCTTTTATCATATATATTAATTATATAAGCATTATACATTATTCTACTTATAATTTAAATTAAATATGTTTATATATAGTTTAAGAAAAATACATTGTTGGCAAATTAATACAAGTATTTGACCTTTGTCTATATTTAGGGTATAAATATATATTAATTAATTTTGTTCATTAATAATCAATATAAAAGGAGGATAGCTAATGAGAGACAATCAAAAATTGCTAGAACCTTTATTTAAAACAATTACGTTAAGACTAAAAGCTTTAGAAGGTTCTGTAAATCTGCATAGTGCAGGTATTTTTAAAGAGAGAATTGACCCCTATTATTTTCATTGGTCACTTGATGTTAAACAAAGCAAAAGTGAAGAAACGAAAATAAAAGTATATGAACTAATTGCTGATGCTAGACTAAAACACATCTTTGAATACCTTGATAAAGATTTAAAAAACCTGTGTTTGACTCAAGAACAAATTGTTGAGTATTTCAAAACATATAATTTGTTTTTAAGATCTTGTCGGTCAACTTTTTTTCTTTTTGAAGAAAAAGAGGTGTTCTATGTAGCCAATATTTCCGCTTTAGATGTAGATGAATCAAGTTTAGAAGTCTATCAGATAAATGAATGGAGAAAATGGCATAAAAATTTCCAGCATCGGGTGGTGGTAAAAACTAGCTAAGAAGAATAATCCCAAATAAAACCTTTGGGATTTTTTTAAACTCATTGACAAAATTCTAATAATGTGATATGATACACTCCGAGTACTTATCGAACATTTACAATAAATATATGAAAAATGAAAGAAGAAAACCAAAGATTTTTAATTCACACACCAATTAAAATCATGAGCCTAGGCTTGCTTATGATGGCTGGTGCTGGAGGAGCTCTAATGTTTGTTCATTACCTTCTACCCGAGAGATCCCTAGAGGCAGGAATAGTATTGGCTAAGATAGGTTTTTATATTCTGTCGGTACCGATAATAATGTTTCAATTCTTATACCTTAGTGGTGCGCTTAAGCGTTTGAGTATTGAGCCAAAATTATCAATCTTTACTCAACTGTTTCTGTTTCTAATATTCTTTCCTTTCTATAATTATTTAACAATAATTATTTTAAATACCGACCTTCATTTTGTGTCCAAGTATTTAACAGCGGAAGGAATTGTTTTAAGCAAGGATGTGTACTTATCTTTAATACATTCTTTGCAATGTATAACTTTTATTTTTTACATCATCTCCACTGCTACCGCCTTGCTGATAAGAGCGCTTATCAGGGAGAGAAAAATGTTTGACAAAGAAGCAATAAAAAAAGCTTTGTCAGACGATGATTTCGAATACTAAAAAAAGAGCTTCAAAATGAAGCTCTATTTTTTTTATTCTTTATTACTTATTCCATTCTTTAACATACTGACCGAGTCCGTATTTTTTGAATTTATTTTTTAGTTTTATATTTTTGTTTAAAAAGTTTAGAAGAGAAGTTAGCTCTATTTTATAGCGATCCTTTACGATTTTGTAAATAAAAATATTCTTATCCTTTAGAGCTCTTCTTATTGTCTTATCACCAATGCCAGCAATATTAGCGGCTTCGGAAACGGAAAGCCAAATAGGATTAAGATCTTTTTTTTCTTTTTCTTCTAATTTTTTTTCCGACATATTTTTAAGATAAGTCCAATATAGCTTAGACTAAAGTTTTATTTTCTTAAATATAATATTTAAAATATTTTTCTCTATTTTAGACTTAAGTCCAATATAGCTTAGACTTAAGTCTCTATATTTTAGTCTTTTTTGAAAAAAAGTCAAGGAAATGTATTAGTTCAAGTAATAATGGATTAAGTGGCGATTTGATAATCAATAATTATATTAAAAAAATAAATAAAAACTTCTTTATTTTGTCTTTATTTTTTCTTTATATTTTTTTAAATTAAGCCTTCTTCTTGTGGATAACGTCTTGCTTTTTAGTCATTCTCATGTTAGAGTAAATGAGAAATCAAGAGGTGAAAATTAAACGGGTATTTTATCCGTTGTTATTTTTATTAAGAATTTAGATATAAAAAAATGCCTTCCGGTTTGATTAAAAAATACAAAGAAAGACAAGCGATCAGTCGGTTAAAGAATAAGGATAAGGATGTATTTATTTTAGCCTATGATAAGTATGGGGCCGAGATCAATCGTTTCATATATTATAAAGTTGGCAGAGAAGATGAAGCCAACGATTTAACTTCTCAGGTTTTCTTGAAGACTTGGGAACATATTCAAAACAAAAGCTTACTTGAGGCTAAAACCTTAAGGGCTCTTTTTTATCACATTGCCAGAAATATTGTGATTGACTATTATCGTCGAAAAAATAGCAGTGAAGCTGATAGTATATCTCTTGATGATGAGAATAAGAATATAGAAATAATAGATGAGAAAAGTGGCGAAGATTTGTCAATTGAGAAGATTGATAATAAAGATGACTTGCAGTTAATTGAAAGCAAACTATCTTTATTAAAAGAAGAATATAGAGATATAATTGTAATGCGCTTTATAAGCGAACTATCTCCAGAAGAAATTAGTGAAATTACTGGTAAGAGCAAGGGAAATGTTAGGGTATTAATTCATCGCTCTTTGAAAGCTTTAAGAGATTTAGTTAGTGAAGAACTTGAAGACGAAAAAGAAAAGAGTAGAGAAGAAGAAGATAAAATAAAAGAATAAAATCAAATGGAATACATTCATATATTAAGGATAGTTAGGTATCTGAAAAACTATATTAAGGATCATGTATTTAAGACAATTATTGGAAGATAGATAACTGTAACGTTTTCTATCTTTTTTCGTATACTTAAGTGTAGAGAATAAAAATATGACCGGAAAAGAATTAATCAACAACTTAAGAGAGTTAAAGAATAAAAGAGACGATAATCAATTTTTAAAAGATAATCGTCAACTTTTGCTTGCCCAAATTTCTAATTCCGGAACAGAAAAATTAAGTACTTGGAAAAAGTTTGTTATCTCTTTTGAAAACTTAGCTAAAACCAGTGCTAGACCTGTAGTATCAGTAGCTACTTTTATTCTTGTTTTAGTCAGTGTTGGCATCTTTGGTACGGACTATCTTCAAACATCTAAACCAAATGATTCATTATATATAGCTAGAGTGTTATCCGAAAAATTAAAAGTTAATACTACTTTTGATGAGATTAATAGAGATAAGTTAGCTAGCAAGTATGCCTTAAGTCATGCCGAGGATATTGTCCTTATTCTTAGTGATGAAAATTTTCACAGTGAAGAAAATTCTCAGACTGTAGCTCGTTTGACCGAAGATTTTAAGGAAGAAATAAATAAAGCTAGTGTAAGTCTTAGCAACTTAGAAAAGAATAATAATGAAACATTTGTTGCTGTAAAAAACAATACAGAGTTAGAAAATAACGAAGAAGAGAAAATAGATAATATAGAAGAAAACGAGGAAGATGATTTGATGATAATTGCTGAGAATAATAAAGAAGAAAATGGAATTGAAATTGCTATTTCAAATGAAGAGCCAGTGTCTAGTAGTGAAGAAATTATTGAACAAGAGCTTGCTCAAATTGAAGAAAAGTTAAATGGAACTAGTAGTCAAGATATATTTTTAGAAATCACCACCTTGTTTGAAGAAAAAAGATTTCAAGAGGCTAGAGAAAAATTAGTTATTTTAAAAGAAAGTTTAAAATAAATTAGCTTGATTAGCGTGACGCTAATCTGTTAGTTTATCTCAATTGGTTGGTCCGAGTTAGAAAGATACGTCGTCTGCTTTGGATAAGTACTTAAGAGAGATAAATTAACAGATTCGCGGAAAAAAGTATTTATACTTTTGGACACGAATCGGCAGACCTGTTCAAGGTCGAACTTTCGTCAAGAAAGTGGTTTGTCCCTTACAAATAAAAAACAACGATTTCAATTTGGAGTTAAAGGAGGGTCGCTAGCTTTTTCAAAGAAAAGCAGTAGATCGGTTAAGCTTTTCTCCAGCCCGGCGTTTAGCTAGGTTGGCAGAACTTAATTGAAAAATTATAGATCGGCCGGCCTTCGCCTTAAACCATATGCGGGTTAGGGAAGCGGGATTCCGACTGATTTACAGCTCGGCTTAGAAATATCTAAACGATCTGAAATAAACAAAGAATTGAAACGTAACAATCGCTTTTAAATTGCCTTTACTACTTTGTAAAGTCGTTTGAAAACGATATTAATTATTACTTATGAACAAATTACGCAAATTCTTAAACGTCAGCGTAATGGTAATGACTATTTTAGTAATGAGTGGCTTTGCTGCTTTTACACCTAACGTTGCTATGGCTGCAGCTTCTGCTGGAGACCTTATCAAAATGGAAGGTAATAGTTCAGTTTACTATTTCGACGGCGAAAAGAGATTCGTCTTTCCTAATGAAACTACTTACATGTCATGGTACTCAGATTTCAGTGGTGTTGTAACCATCGAAGCTTCTGAATTACAAAGCTACCCATTGGGTGGTAATGTTACCATGAGACCTGGTACTAAATTAGTAAAGATCACAACTGATCCTTCTGTATACGCTGTTGAACCAAACGGTGTATTAAGAAAGATCCAAAACGAAGCACAAGCTGCTGCTTTATATGGCACAGATTGGGCAAAAAGAGTAGTTGACGTTCCAGACGCATTTTTCGTTAACTACACAATCGGACAAGCTCTTGCAAGTGGAGAAATCCCAGCTGGAACTTTAGTAAAAACTACTGATAGTGCTGCTGTTTATTACTTTGACGGTAGCGAATACAGAGAAATTTCAAGCGAATCAGCTATGAACGCTAATCGTTTCAGTTTCTCAAACGTTATTACAATTGAAGCAATTGCTGCTGGTGGCGACGCTATCACAGGAATGGAAGAAACTTTAGTTGACACAGCACAAGGTTCAACAACTACTGGTCCTGTAGTAACTGGTTCTGGTTTAATGATTTCATTAAACTCAGCTACTCCAGCTGCTATGAATGTTCCAGAAGGATCATCTGTTGAATTCTTAAAAGTTAACTTAACTGCAGCTAATGATGGCCCAGTTAGCGTTAATTCAATGACTTTAACCGCTTTTGGTTTAAGTGATTCTAAATATATTAATGACGTTACAGTTTATGATAACGGCGTTAAAGTTGGTACAGGTAAAAACATTAATTCAGATAGAGAAGCTACTTTTAACTTTTCTAGCCCAATTTATGTAGCTGCTGGATCAACAAAAACTTTAACTATCAAAGCTACAGTTAATTATGCTGCAGGTAGTTATGGTTTAGGAATTAATTCAGCTTCTGATATTATTTCAACCGGAGCTACTGTTTC
>CAZMJW010000044.1:4017-6860 GCA_964566915.1 uncultured Gammaproteobacteria bacterium | reverse complement strand
GTTATTATTTTGATTGGAATCTCATTTGTTAGACAACCTTTATTGATATTTAAGACGTGAGTTAATTTATAAAGCCCTTGAGAATATATTGGGTTATCTTTATTGCTATTAAAATATTTTACCGCATTTCCATCATCTTCTATCTTTTGGCTTTTATTATTTGCTAAACTTAAAATTTTCTTCCAAAGACTGTTTTTGTTTTTACTTCGCTTTGGAATTATTGGTTTTTTTGAATAGTTGCTGTTTATAAATATTTTGATTTCTTCTTGGTTGTCTTGTAGAATTTCAATTCGTTCTATAAATCTCTTATTAGTAGTCTTTGTTTTTATCTCTGAAAGATTGACATCGTTTTTGTTAATAATTACTGATATGGGGTAGATATCTTCTGGCGGTTCCTTTATTTTGCCTAGAGTTTCACTTTCTATTAGTTTGTTAAAATCAAATTTTAGATCAGCTTCTGTGTATTGTTTTTTCTTTTTTTGAACTCTTATATTCTCTCGAATTATTTTATATTTTTTAATTATATTGTCTTTTTTTAATATTTCTAAAGCTCTGTAATATAAACTTAGCTCAGGTGCATCCTCTAGGTCACATAAGTATAATTTCAAATTATTTTCTTTGGGTTTTTTTTGAACAAAAGTATAAATATCGTTAATTATTTTATTATATTTAAGTTTAAGATAAATACCCACTCCTTCTATTTTCTCTATGTCGTCTGCTTGTTTATTTTGATTACTCATGTTTTTGCTGCTATAGTTTAGAAGATGTATGAGTATTGTGTTTTGAAATTAATTAAATCCGATAATAATAATTCCAATAATAATTCCAGTAACAATACCTTTTACAATTGTTTTTTCTATTACGGTAAAGCCTCTAGTATTCAGTCTATGCCAACAGTTCTGTAAATACATAAGTATAATAACAATATATATCCATGAGTTAACTGGCAAATTAAATAAATTTGCAAATTTTATTATCAAAAATAATCCGGTAAGATATTGTAAGATACCACCCAGAAAAGCGATAAAAAGCCAGTATAATTGATTTTTCCAGAATTTAAGCGATATCGACAAAATACTAAAAACTAAACTACTTATAAAAAAGCTAAAGCCTAAAACTAAGAGATATAACAGTATTGATCTCATAATATTGATTTAATTTATTTAATTTTCCAACTATTTATCCAATCCATTTCTTCTTTTGTATAAAATTTTTGTAATTTATCAAGATGACATTTTAATTCACAATAAGCGTTATATACAGCATCACCTGCAAAGTATTTTTTAAAATTATCAGGACATCCTAGCCAGGTTATTGCATGAAGCTTATTAAATATGTGGTCCATGGCTATTTCGTCTGGGACGTTATTGCGTAAGGTTTCAATACACCAGCGAGCATGATCTTTGAATGCCTCTTCTCTTGTCATTCCAAATTCGGTTTTACCATCACTGTTTACTTGAAAGTGGTACCACATATGTTTTTGGTTATTTTTGTATTTCGATTACCTGTTTCTTTAGGCACATTATAATACTTTGGAAGTATATGAAAAAGCTGTTAAAGATTTGTGGTTTTAGAGGTTTGGTATCTTTCTTGCCATATGCCACCCATAAATAAACCGAGGCCACATGCACCTATGAAAAACCATAATAGTGCATCATTTATTGTAATCATAACAATGCCATAATCTATTAATCGTTCAATCATGGTGACTATAATAGCACTAAAACCAGCTATAATCATTCCAAGAAATAGGCGCCAACTTGTGAAGAATTCGATCACTATTTTTTTCTTAGTAATATTATTAGGCGGATCGTTTTTTATTGTCAAAAAAACCACAAAAGCACAAACAAGTATAAAAATAGCCCCTAACGATACAAATATTATTGTGTGCATAAAGTTTTATAAATACAAGAAATTTTTTAATATAATTATTCCTATATTTATTGTCCGATTTCAATTTTGTTTAGATCATTATTTTTAATGCCTAAACCAAGTTTCCTCATCAAATTATAAGCTTCTCCGCCATCTTTTAGGTAATATAGGTTTCCTGAAAAATCAACATAATATGCCTTGCCTAAATCTTCGGTTTTTATAAATATTTTCCCAGAATATTTTTTGGCTAAAGTTTTACTCTTTAATATATTATCGAAATTTTTATTATTTATACCTACACTTAAATTCCTCATTATAGCATAAGCTGCATTTCCGTCAGCCATATAGTAACGTTTATTATCTGGAGGGTTTACATACCAAGCTTCGCCGTGAGATTCTATTTGTAGAAGAATTTTACCTTTTAATTTTTCTGAGAATTTTTTATCTATAAGCACTGTATTATTTATGTCCTTTGGTGTTGATAATATTGTTGTTTCTTTTGTTGCGGCGTTTTGTGAGGTGGTTGAGGCTAGTTCTGACTTTTTAATGATATTTTTAATTTCAATCATTGGTGCATTCTTGATGTTAGAAGAAGTTTCAGAATCTATTGTAATTTTATATTTTTCAGTGGATGATTTTAAATTTGTCCATGCGCTAGCATAGAATGAAGCAACATTATTATGGACATCAACTATTTCATGAGGAACGGTTCCTGAAAATTGATTATTTATAAATTTAATATTCATGTTATTGTAGAAATTTTTTCCGGTTATAACTATTAAATCTTGATTATTATCAATTATTTCAGGAAGCACTGCTTTAATTTCTGTTTTTGGTCTATCGTTTTCTAAGACGTTTTTAGCGTTTAAAATTGTTCCGTAGACGTTCCATCCTTCCGTAAATGTATCGGACCGGCTTATTATTTGGCTCATTATTTCATAATTTCTCCATGATGGATTTTTTTCTTTTAG
>CAZMJW010000044.1:2449-4007 GCA_964566915.1 uncultured Gammaproteobacteria bacterium | reverse complement strand
AGCTGCTACTCCCGTTACAATTGGCGCAGAAAATGATGTTCCGTCAGCAAAACCTAAAGAGTCGGTGCCGTTTGAAGAATAAGCAGGGACAATAGTGCTTAAAATATCTTCACCAGGAGCTGAAACGTCAACATATTTTAAGCTATAATTGGTCCAATCTGTAGGTTTGTTGTTTTTATCTAAAGCTCCTACGGTTAAAATCATGTTTATGTCATTTTCATTGCAAGCCGGTGATGCTTTTATTGCTGTCATATCTTGTCCTCTGGTACCATTACCTTCGGTATCGCCGTTACCAGCAGAAACTACTAATAAAACATTTTTACTATAGGCATACTTGATCACTTCAGACTCATGTTTATAATATTAGCTCCGTTGTCAACTGCGTATTTGATGGCTTTGATAATTGCTTGTTCTGGACACCCAGAATCAGAACAGACTGTCAAAGGCATAATTTTAGTGTCTGGTGCAATTCCTGCTATACCGTAGTTGTTGTTTTTCTTTGCTGCAATAATCCCGGCAACCATTGTGCCGTGGCTGTTATATGGGCTCATATTGGCATTATTGGCAACAAAATTGTAGCCATAATAATCATCAATATAACCATTTTTATCATCGTCGGACTTGTTGTTTATTTTTTCTTTGTAATTTACCCAGAGATTGCCTTTTAGATCTTCATTATTAAGATCAACACCACTGTCTAAAACTGCTACAATAACATTTTTTCCGGTATACTTATTCCAAACATCGGTTATTTTTGATTGTTTAAGGTATGTTTGGTGAGAAGAATATCTGTCATTGGATATAGTTGGTAAAAAATCTATTGTTCCCGTCAGACTGTAATTATTCGAAGATGGCACTGATATTGAATAAGAAACAACACTTGACTGTGAAGATATTTCTGATAATTGACATTTTATATAAGTATCAGACCATTTTAATATTGAGCAATTTTGACCACCAACCCGTATTGATCCTTGATTGGCTCCAAAATATTGCCCAGCAATTTCAAATACTCCGTTGCTAGTTAAGGTTTTTGTTGTTTGTGTTATTTCCGGTAATAAGTAATAGTTAGGACCAGTTATATCTTGATATTCTGTTTTTGGGTAACAGCTAGTTGAATAACATGTTTGTCCGGTAACAAAAATTCCAGAAACTCTTATTGGTCCAGATTTATATAAGCTATATGGAGCAATGACTGTAATCCTATTATCGCTCCAGCTAGTTGAATAAGCTGCAGTTGATCCGAAGTAGAGGTATTTATTTGTCGATGAATCGCCAAAACCATTACCTGAGATAATAACTTCAGTTTCTCCCGGTTTTACATAAGTTGGAGTGATGGAATTAATTGTTGCCGCATTTGTTAAGTTGGGAATAAATAATAAAAGGGCTATTAATAATAGTGGTTTGTAAAATTTTTTCATAATAATGAATAGTTAGTTATTGTGTTTTTATAAATTTCATAGTCTAGTTCATCGTGAGTAACAAAAATTATTTCTTCTAATGTGTTTTGGTTTTTATTAATAAAGTCTACAACTGTTTTTATGGCTATTTCGGCGGC
>CAZMJW010000044.1:0-2432 GCA_964566915.1 uncultured Gammaproteobacteria bacterium | reverse complement strand
TAGGAAATCGAAAAACCCCGGTAGATATACAAGGGAAAGCAATTGTCTTGATATTATTTTGTTTTGCCATAATTAGACTGTTTTTATAACAAGCAGAGAGTAAAATATTTTCATTTCCATTTTCTTGCCCATAGAAGGGTCCAACAGTATGAATTATGAAATTAGCTAATAATCTGTAGCCAGGAGAGATTTTAGCTTCGCCTGTTTGGCAACCACCTAAAGACCAGCAAAATTCTTTTAATTCTGGGCCAGCTGCTCTATAAATAGCTCCGTCAACACCGCCACCACCAAGCAGTGATTTATTGGCAGCATTAACAATGGCTTCTACTTTTGTGGTTGTAATATCACCAATAATGATTTTAATTTTTGTTGGCATATTTAAAATGAAAAACAAAAAAGGCCTCCCGACACGATTAACACACTCTTTCGAGTATGTGCCTACACAGCAAAATCGGTCAGAAGACCATCTCTGTTGTGTAGGGCTTTTTACCATGCTCATATTAATATGAGTTTAGGTAATATAAATTGTTGTTGATATAATATCACTATCTTTAGAAACAATCAATTAGTTTTAGAACTTAAGATATAAAAACACAATAAATCTAGAGAGATGTTATATAAACTTTTTGAGACCAGGAGGTAGGGCGGAAGTGATGGTAATCGAGGTGGGGGTGTTAAGGTATATTAAGGTATACAATGTATATTGTGAGATCTATTAGTTTATTTGACATTAAACAAAATAATAACTATTTTATCCCATATTACAAAAGACTATTGACGTAATTATATTGTTAGTGTTGTTATGTTAACAATAGCTAGTTGATTTTTTAGCTTATATTTGATATATTCTAATTAAAGCTACTAAACATCAAAATGAATACATTGGTCAGCACATCTTTTTTTATTGCTGCCGTTAATTACGAACGACCTTTTTAGGGTTGTTTTTTAAATATAGAAAATATGAAAAAGGTTTTAAAGGCAATTAAGCAGTTTATTGTTCTTCTGTCGTTATACTTGGCCTGGATAATAATATTGCAAGTAAATTTAGATGAGGCCTATATGAATGCTATTCCTTTTACTATTTTGACTATTTTTGTTTGGAACAGATTATTTATAAAGCAATGATTACATATGCAAGAGATGAAACAAAAACGCCTATTATTTGTAATAATTATTTTGATAGTGTTTATAATAGTGCAGTCTAGAAAAATTAATAGTTTAAAACAGTATAGTTTGTTATTACTGAATTCCATTGATGAAGCTAGTGCGAACAATATTTCTTTAATGTATGCTCTTGATGAAGCAAATGCAAATATTGAAAGAGTTAATTCCAATATAGAAGATGCTCAGTATTATGCTTGGGAGGGTTATAAAGAAATGGGTGAGGCATTAGATAGTTTAGAAACTGTAGAGACAATTGATTATTAATAAATTTATGAAAAGAATAGTATTGATTGGTTTTATTTTTATTGGATTACTAGGGTTTTTTAATCTTGCCAATGCCCGGTCAGGATGTTGCTCGCATCATGGTGGCGTTTGTGGTTGTAGTTGTTGCGATGGAACTTCATTGTCAGCAACTTGTGCTCCTTATTATCCAAGTTGTGGTTCAACTGAGTCGGTAGCGCCTGTTGAGAGATCGTTTAGTACGTCAGTAAATGAAGCACCTCAAGTGCAAGCTGAGTCTATAAATATTCCATTAGCTGCTGAAGTTGTTCAAGACATTGCTGAAACTAAAGAAAATGATCTAGTGCCAATTGAAACCATTAAGAATGATCAAATTGAACAATTACCAGCTAATAATATTGATACGGAAAAACAAACTAACACTAAAGTAGATAATAAAAATAACACAACTGAACAAAACAGTGATGATTCAGATAATGTTGTTGTGTGGTTGTTTTTAATTATAGTTAGCGGAGTGATTGGTTATAAAATTAATAATAAAAAATATAAAGACTAGTTTTAAATAGCAATCAATATGTCAAGTAAATATAAAAATGAAAAGAGATCACCCTTAAAGTCTGCGTCTTTACGTCACGCCGGACAATCTTTAGATGAAAAGATCTATGATGTTTTTATTTCTAAAGCTCTTTTTCCTGCTGTCGTTTTTTTTGTATTCTTTGTTTTGGCTATTTTTGAATGGCTTGGAGAGTATTTTAGCTCATTTAATCATCCCTGGTATTACACCGCTACTGCGGTTATTGCATTTGTATATTTCTTGATAAGAATAAGAAAATTTGAAGAAGAGGTTAAAAATCTAAAACTAGGACGAGATGGTGAGTGTATAGTAGCCGAAGCCCTAGAAGGTTTAAGAGTAATGGGCTATAAGGTTTATAACGACATTGTTGGTGAATCATTTAATATTGATCATATCTTAGTTGGTCCAGCTGGTGTTTTTACAATTGAAACAAAAACATATCGTAAGCAGATTG
>CAZMJW010000043.1:0-6917 GCA_964566915.1 uncultured Gammaproteobacteria bacterium | reverse complement strand
TAATGTTATTATATGAATAATAGAAAGAATAATAAACTCATTTATTTTAATTTTTTTTGAATCATGAAAAAAGTTCTTAGCGCTAATGCAGCCGGACACTTGTCAATAATATTTGCTGAAATTTTAGGAAAAATTTTATATTTTCCTGTTTGGTGGTATACGATTGGTTTATTTAAAAAAATTAAAAAAACGATAATAACTCTTAAAGATAGGGAAAAGTCTTTAGGCTTAAGTGTTTGGATTAAAAACATACTTGTGCCAATGTATGGACAGACAGATTTTAGTGGACGAATTATTAGTTTTTTTATAAGACTTTTTCAAATATTTTTTCGTTCCTTTATTATGTTTTTTTGGACTATTATTGCTTTAATTACCGTTTTATTGTGGATAGCTTTTCCTATAATGATTGTTCTTGCTTTAATATTTCAAATTTTTTAAAAATATATTATGAATAATAATGAAAATATAAATTTAGACGAAATTGAATTTAACTACGATGAAAAAAGAAAAATTTATGGTAGTTGGTTTTTGGGTCGTTTTTTGTATTGGCATTATCCGGTAAAAAAATCAATTTCTTTATTAAATAATTTTAAAAAGAAGTTTTATAAAATATTTAATATTGTTGGCATAACTATTATTTTTTTAGGTTGGTTATGCTTTGCTTTTTGGGTTTATTTAAACATTGAATTAATAATTGCTGATCCTTTAAATTTACTTTTTTTCTGGCAAGAATTTGATTTTTTAATTTTAGTTTTTCTCTTAAGTCTTTTTGTTGATCTTTTTTATATCTATACAAATAGTTTAAAAAAAGAGAAAAACAACAAGATTAGAAAAAAAGATTTTAATCAAGAGAATATTAAGAATAAGAAAGAGGGCAGAAGATTTAATGTTTTAGATGCTTGTACAGATGAGATGGTAGAGATAATTGAAAAGGCCTGTTTTTTAGCTAATGATTTAAAGTTAAAAAAAGCTCATAGTCTTCACATATTTAGAGTACTTTTAAGCAGTAGGGAGGTGCAAAACGTATTTATTAGACTAAACGTGGACGCAAAGAAAATGATAACTCTATTAGATAGAAACTTATCAAGAGATGAATATAAGGTTGAAGAAGATAATGATTTAGAAGAAATAATGATTTCTGCTTTTGTTGAGGCTTATAACTTAAAGCAAAAAAATATAGACCCTTTAAATGTAATATCTTATTGTTATGAAAGGGATGATATTTTAGCGGAAATATTAGAAGAAGTAGGAATAAACTCTGACATAAAAAATACTGTTGCTTGGTTTAGAATTAATAGAAAACTTAAGGAAAGATATAAACAATTTCACAGTTCAGCTTTATTAAAACCGTCTGGAAATATGAATCGTTCTTATACAGCTATTGCTACACCAACGCTGGATAAATTTTCTCACGATTTAACCGTTCAGGCTAAATTTGGAAATTTAGAAATATGTATTGGTAGGGACAAAGAATTTTCCCAGATTTTTCAATCATTTACTGGTGGTCACAACGGTTTATTACTTGTTGGTCATACCGGTGTAGGAAAAACTTCAGTGGTAAACGGTTTAGCTCAGTTAATGGTTGAGGAAAATGTTCCCAAGTTTCTTAAAGATATGCGTTTAATAGAACTAGATACTTCAGTTTTAATATCTGGTGCTGATCCAAGTTTAGCTCAAGAAAGACTATTAACCTGTATTTCTGAAGCAAATCGTTCAGGTAATGTTATTTTATATATTGATAATATAGAAAACTTGATTGGTATTTCTGCGGGAAGTCAAGAAAGTTTAGATTTGTCAGAAGTTTTAGCAGAGTCAGTTAGGAGAGGACATATATATTGTATTGCTTCAGCATCTTCACTTAATTATTCTTCATATATAGAAGGAACGGCTTTAGGAGAGGCAATGACAACAATAGCTGTAAATGAACCTGGAAAAAATGAAGCAATTCAAATTTTACAAGGAAAGGTTGGAGAAATTGAAGCAAAGTATGGAGTATATATTGTTTACGGAGCCCTAGAAGCTTCAGTTAATATGTCAGAAAAATATTTTCATGACAAATATTTACCTCTTAAAGCAATTAATCTATTACAAAAAGCGGCTTCAGTGGCAGCCGATAGGGTGGTAAATAATCCTGAAGATATTAGTTGTGATAAGGAAGATGTTGCTCAAGCAATAACAGATTTAACTGGTATACCCGCTCAAAAAGTTAGCGAAGAAGAAAGTAAAAAACTTTTAAATCTTGAAGATGAAATTCATAAAAGACTTATTGGTCAAGAGGAAGCAGTTAAAGCAATTTCGGCCAGTTTAAGAAGAGCAAGAGCGCAAATTAAAAGTGGTAATAAACCAATTGCTAGTTTCTTATTTCTTGGACCAACTGGTGTTGGTAAAACCGAATTAGCTAAATCAGTATCAGATATATATTTTGGAGACGAAGATTATCTCGTTAGAATTGATATGAGTGAATATCAAGGAAGTGATAGTTTGAGTAAAATGATAGGAGATACTAGTGGTAACAAAGGCTATTTAACTGAAGCAGTTAGAAAAAAACCTTTTTCTTTAATTCTATTAGATGAAATTGAGAAAGCAAATCCAGACATATTAAATTTATTTTTACAAATGTTAGACGACGGTCGTTTAACTGATGCTCAAGGAAGAACAGTTAGTTTTTCTGAATCTATTATAATTGCTACATCAAATATAGGAGCTAATTTTATTCAAGATGAAATAAAAAAGGGAACAGATATTAATATTATTACCCAAGGATTAATTGATAATCATTTAAATAAACACATGAGACCAGAACTTATCAATCGTTTTGATGGTATCATTGTTTTTAAAACATTGAGTGAAGATAATGTTTTCTCTATAGCTACTTTAATGTTAAAGAAAATAAAGAAAAATTTAGAAAAGAAGGGTTTTGGACTTAAGGCTGACAAAAGAGGAGTAAAGATCTTAGCTAAGCTTGGTTATGATCCTAAATTTGGTGCTCGTCCTCTTAGTCGTTTATTACAAGATAAAATAGAAAATATAGTTGCTAATAAAATATTATCTGGTGAATTAAGACGTCGTGACGTTGTGGTTATTAATGAAAGAGCAGAAGTAGAAATTGAAAAAGGTTTAGAAATATAATACAAATTTGAATGTTTATTGATTTTTTATTTAAAACAGAGAACCTCTTTTATATATTGCCATTTATTTTGGCCTTTGTTTTATCTTTGATTATTACGCCAATTATTAAAAAACTTGCGTGGCGTTTTAAAATTTTAGATAAACCGAGTAAAGAAAGAAAAATACATAAAAAAGAAACTGCTTTAATGGGGGGATTGGTTATTTTTATTTCTCTTTTTTCTATTCTTTTTCTTTTTAAAGACTATTTTCTAGGTGGAGATTTATCAAATAGACATTTGATTGGATTTTTTCTTGGCGCCTTATTTTTAATGGTTGGCGGTGTTTTAGATGATAGATATAACTTATCTCCATTAAAGCAAATTATATTTCCAGTTCTAGCAATATTATCTGTAATTATTGGAGGAGTGGAAATAACTAAACTAAGCAATCCTTCTGGGGGAGTAATTAGCTTAAACTTAATTCCATTTTTATCAGAGATACTAATCTTTTTTTGGTTGTTAGGTATGATGTACACAACTAAACTTTTAGATGGAGTTGATGGTTTAGTTTCTGGGGTTGGCTTAATTGCTTCTTTTATTATATTTTTATTTACGCTTTCTACTTCATATTTTCAACCAGACATTGCTTTAGCAGCAATTATTTTTTCTGGATCAATACTAGGTTTTTTAATTTTTAATTGGCATCCGGCTAAAATATTTCTTGGAGAAGGAGGCTCTCTTTTGATTGGTTATGTCTTAGGTGTTTTATCAGTTATATCGGGCGCTAAAATTGCTATTGCTCTTCTAGTGATGGGCATACCTATTTTAGATGTAATGTGGACGATTATTAGGAGAATAATTAAAGGAAAAAATCCCTTTAAATTTTCCGATAGAAATCACCTTCACCATCGTTTGTTGGATGCTGGATTAAGCCAAGCAAAGACAGTTATTGTTTTTGCTTCTTTATCTTTTATCTTTGGTTTTACTGGTTTATTTTTACAAACTAAAGGAAAATTTTTAGCTCTTCTATTTCTAACATTCTTAATGTTTTTAATTATCCTCTTTTTCTATTATTTAGGTAGCTTAAAAAAACAAAAACTATTATTCCATATTTGTTGTGCTCCTTGTGCTTCATATGTTAGCTACAAGATTTTAAAAGAAAAATATAATCTTAGTTGGTATTTTTGTAATCCTAATCTTTCTTCAAAAGAAGAATATGATAGAAGGTTAGAGGCGGTAGAGGAAATGGCTAAAAAATTAAATATATCTTTAATTGTTGAGAAGTATAGGCATCAAAATTGGTTGGAAAAAGTTAAGGGTCTTGAAAAAGAACCTGAGACTGGAAAGCGTTGTGTTGTTTGTTATCACGACAGGCTTGATAAAGCGTTTATGAAGGCAAAAGAGAAAGGTTTTGATTTAGTTGGAACAAGTCTTCTTGTTAGTACTTATAAAGATGAAAAAGCAATTTTAAATATTTCTTCATCTTTATCAAAAAAATATAATATAGCAATACTTAAAGATAATATTCGTTCAATAGAGATATTTAAAAAATCACAAGAATATGCTAAAGAAAATGGTCTTTATCGTCAAAAATTTTGTGGTTGTGAGTTTTCAATTTATGATAAAAAATTTAAAAATAAAAAAAATGAACAAAAAGATTAGCATTTATGTATTAATAATTATTTTCTTGTCTTTTCTTGTTTTTAGTGTAAAAACGACTTATGCAGAAGATAAGGTCATCGATCCATTTTTGCTTGATAAATGGGATGAATTTTATAAAACATATGAAGATAGTTTTGATTTTGGTTTAGATTATGACGGAGATGGTTTTTCCAATCGTTTAGAAATAAAAAATGGATATTCTCCTTTTAATAAAGAAAAAATAAGTATAAGAGAAAGTGATGTTGATAAAGATGGGTTATCTGATTATTGGGAAATAGTATTTAAAACAAATCCTTTTAATAAAGATAGTGATGGTGATGGTTTTTCTGATTTTACTGAAATAGATAATTTATACAATCCGCTTAATTCTTCGTCTGAGGCTAAATTAAGTTATGAAATAGAAATAAATTTAGAAAAACAAGAATTATATTTTTTAGTTGAAAATAATCGCTGGAAAACATTTTCAGTTTCAACTGGAAAAGCTTCTACTCCAACAAGGCCTGGTGTTTATCGAGTGGTAAATAAGTTTGAGAAAGCTTGGTCATCTGCCTATGGACTATGGATGCCATATTGGCTAGGTTTAGACAGGGGAAGAATTGGAATACATGAATTACCTGTTTGGCCTAATGGTTATCGTGAAGGTGAAGATCATTTAGGAATACCGGTTTCTCATGGTTGTATCAGACTTGGTCTTGATGGTGCTAAATACGTTTATGAGCGCACAGAGACAGAAACAAATGTTAATATTTACTAATAAAAATAAAAAATTATCTTTATTATTATATTTTTAAATGTTATAATGAACAAATATAATATAAAATTGATTTCGTATGAAAAATAATAAAAGTATTTATTCTTTGCTATTTTTGTTGCTTTCAGTCTCTTTCTTTCTAAGCGCCTGTTCTTTGTCTTGGCCTAATAGTGAAAGCGCTCTTTTAAAGGATGATAATATAGATAAACAGAAAGAAGAAATAGAAGAAAATAAAAAAGAAGGTACAGAAGATTTATATAGTCATCGTCTTAAAATTTATTCCAATTATGAAGAGTTAAATGATTTTATCAATAATAATAAAGAAAAAGCTAAAATGAAAGAGATAAAAGACGATGTTTTATCAAATCATTTTAATCATAATAGTAATCAGAACGTATATAAGAAGGGAAATATCGTAGCGGAAAGTGAAAATTATATTGCTTATGTAAATAAGGATAAATTATATTTGCTAAACAATAACACTATTGATTCTAAATTTGAAATAGTAAACGAAAAACAAATTGATTTTTCTGTTCAAGGAATCATGTTTTATAACAATACATTAATTATTAATGGTATAAGTCAATATAATGGAGATTATATTATTAATATCTACGATGTTTCAAATAATGAAATAAATAGTATTAAACAGTACTTTTTTTCTGGTCAAAATTTAACTTTGGTTGAAAGGCAAGGGTATTTGTATTTAGTATTTGAAACAATTAATTTAGAAAATTCTTATCCAGTTATTTTAAATAATTATGAGAATGGAAATATTTTAGAAAATTGCCAAGAAGAAAATAATTGTTGGTCAACTTATTATTTTGATACTCCTTATAATAATTATAGATTTTTAACAATAGCTCATTTAAATTTAAATGATTTAAAGACTGAGTTAATGGGACAATTTTATCTTTTAAATGAAAATCATGAAACCATTGTAACTGATAACGGATTTTATATTAATTACAATTTAACATTAGATAAGTCTTTGTATGAGTATCAATTTAAAAAAGAAATTGTTTCTCAAAAATTAGACCAAGAAAAAAAGGATCAGTTAAATGAAATTGAAAGTTCTGGTATTCTTACTGAAAATGAAAAAAAAGAAAAAAGTGAAGAATTGTTTGATAATTATTTAGCTACACTTTCTGAAAGTGAAAGAATTTTAATAGAAGCTGACATCAGTGATGCAGTTAATAAGAAGATAGCAGAAAAATCTGATTTAAATAATAATAGTATTTTACATCGTTTTATCTTTGATGGACACACAGTTTCATATTATGCTAAGCAAAACTTAAGAGGATATTTTAAAGAAAATAATAAAATAGCAGAAGGTAATGGCAAGATATATCTTTATACTTTTTCAGAAAGAAGCGATGAGGACGGAAAAGAAATGA
>CAZMJW010000042.1:0-6919 GCA_964566915.1 uncultured Gammaproteobacteria bacterium | reverse complement strand
AAAAATGGTTGATAGAGCAAAAAAGGCTTCAAAGAGTGTAAAAATAGGAATAGTTGGAAAGTATTTTAAAAGTGGTGATTTTGCTTTTGGTGATTCATATATATCAGTAATTGAAGCTATAAAGCACGGAGCAAATATAAATAATATAAAACCGGAAATTATTTGGTTAAGTGCTGAGGAAATTGAAGAAGAAGGTAGTAAAGCCTTAAAAGGTTTAGATGGTATCATTATCCCTCAAGGTTGGGGAAGCAGAGGATCGGAAGGGAAGATGACAGCAATAAAATATTGCCGGGAAAATAAGGTTCCATATTTTGGTCTTTGCTATGGTATGCAAATGGCTGTAATTGAATTTGCTAGAAATGTAGCTAATTTAAAAGATGCTAATTCTCAAGAAGTAGATAAAAAAACCAAAAATCCAGTTATTCATATTATGCCTAATCAAGAAGAGTTAATTAAAGAAAAAGGATATGGCGGAACAATTAGGCTAGGAGCTTGGCCATGTAAATTAAAAGATAATACCAGACTACAAAAAGCCTATTTAAAACATAATAGAAAAAAGACAGTTAATGAAAGGCACAGACATCGTTTTGAGTTTAACAATGACTACAGAAAACAGTTTGAAGACCTGGGGCTAACAATTGCTGGAACATCACCGGATAATAAAATTGTTGAAGCAATAGAGATAACAGACCACCCATTCTTTATTGGTGTCCAATTTCACCCAGAATACATTTCACGTCCTCTTGACCCTCACCCACTATTTGCTGAGTTTGTTAAGGCTTGTTATGGGAATAAATATAATAAATAAAGAACAAAAAAGACGAACATTAATTTGTTCGTCTTTTTTATAGGCTATTACTATTTAAATAAGTAATTTAAATAATGTAATTTTTTTCGAATAATTCTAATTACTTCTTAGAAGTATTTGTTTTTTTGTAGTTTCTTTTTTAGCTACTGGCTTCTTAGGGCTAGTCTTTTTTGTTGCTTTAGTTGTTTTTCTAGCTGCTTTTTTTGCTTCTCTTGCTTCGTTAAATCTCTTCTTTGTTTTCTTTACTGTAGTTTTAGCAGTTTTACCTTTCTTTAAAGGAGTTTTAACAACTTTCTTTTCTTCTGGTTTAATTCTACCTTCAAAATCAGGAACAATGTTTACAACCTTAACATCTCGTAAAGCACCAGTGAATTTAGTAAATTTTTTAGTAGTAAATTTTACAAAACCATTTTTAAGAGCAAAAAGACTATCATCTTTAGCTTTTTTAACATCAGTACCTGGGCGATATTTTGTACCTCTTTGTTTTACAATAATCATGCCAGTTTTTGCAAATTGACCATCACTAAGTTTAACACCTAGCCTTCTACCCGCTGAATCACGGCCTAATCCGGTTGATCCGGCTGCTTTCTTATGTGCCATATGTCTTTGTTCATTAAAATATTAGCTTAAGCGAGCTAATATTATAAAAAGATTAATTATTTTTTATCAATTTAAATATAACAAAAGCGATATAAATTGTCAACATTTAAAATAATTATTAATAACTTTTAAGCTTTTTTAAACTATGTTATAATGTATTTATAATTAATTAATAATTAATAGTTCTTTTAAATAATTTAAAATTATTTTTAAGAATAATAAATTTATGTTAAAAGTGGACCAAGATAAATGTATTGGCTGTGGCCTTTGTGTAAGTACTTCACCAGAAAATTTTGTTATGAATGCTGATGGAAAAGCAGAAGCTCTTAAAAACGAAGCAGATGAGTCCGCCAAAGAAGCAGCTACAAATTGTCCTGTTGGTGCAATAACTGCAGAATAATTCTATGCCTAATAATTTAATGGAAAAATTAAATATACCTGAAAATCCTGAATTAAACCAGGAGTCTTCTGATATTGAAAAAGAAAGTAATGTTGAGGTTGAAAAAAAAATAGAACAAGCACAAGAGCAAGATTCTGAAAAAAAGAAAGAAACTTTACCAAAGATTGAACAAGCAGATCCTAATAAATTAGCTGGTTTAGCAGCCCAAAGTTCTCCAGCAAGTATTTCTAAAAAAAGGGAAGCGGAAATTGATAAGATTCTTTCAGAAGGTTTAAATGATATTTATCTAAAAATGTCACCTAACAAAAGAGAAGAGTTTAGAGTTAAAGGAGAAGAGACTACTAAAAAAATAAATGAACTCCTGGGTCAAACTAAGATTAAAGTTAAAAAAATTATTAATTTAATTAAAGCTTGGCTTAAAATTATTCCCGGAGTTAATAAGTTTTTTTTAGAACAAGAAACTAAATTAAAAACTGATAAGATTTTAAAAATCAAAAAAAATCTATGAATGAAATTTCTTTTAATGATCCTAATATTCAATTAATAATTATCTTAGTTATTAGTTTTTTAATTTTAGGATTTTTAATATTTATTGCTTTAAGTTTATTTAGATTTTTTCAAAAAAAGAATCAATATTTTGATCATAAAGTTTTTTTAATTAGATTGCCAAAAGATAAACCACAAGACACAGGAGTAGAAATTTCAATCCAACAAATAAGAGAAGAAATTTCCAAAGGTGAAATGATTTTTTCTTCAATTGGTGGATTAAAAGCACAAAAAGGTTTTAAACATTGGCTTTTTGGTAGAAATGATCAATTTTCGTTTGAGGTTGTTGCTTCATCAAATAAAATAGCTTTTTATGTAGTTGTTCCCGATAAAGATTCTCGTTATATTGAACAACAGATTCATGCAATTTACCCTGAAGCAGTTCTAGAGGAGCTTGAAGATTATAATATATTTAAACCAGATAGTGAAATAGCGGCAGCAATAATTAAAACAAAAAGAGATTATATATTTCCAATTAAAACTTATCAGAAAATTGAAACTGATCCAATGAATTCAATAATTAATGTTTTATCTAAATTGGAAAAAGACGAAAGCTTAGCTATCCAATACGTTGTTAGAAGTGCAATTGGATCCTGGCATGGACGAGTTAAGGATGTTGTTTCAAATATATACAAAGAGTCTTCCGTTAGTAAAGGTATTAGCGCATCATCATCATCTAGTTTTTTAGATAAATTAAATTCACTAACCGAATTGTTTAGTAATAAAAAGAAGGATGCTCCACAACTACCTGATAAAAGATTAACAGCAGCTGAAGAAGAAATGGTTAGAGCTATGGAAGAAAAGAATTCTAAAGCTGGACTTGATGTAAATATTCGTATTATTAGTTGCACTAAAAACAAACAAAGATCTGCTATTTATTTAGATAACATTTCTAATGCTTTTTCTGAATATAATAATTTTACTTATGGTAATGTTTTAACTGTTCAAAGTGGAAAAAAAGATACTTTAAACAAAATTATTAATGACTTTATTTATCGCCGTTTTGATGAAAAATCAGGTTTTCTTTTAAATACAGAAGAATTAACTAGTGTTTTTCATTTTCCATTAAAATCAACAGAGACACCTAATATAATGTGGCTTAATTCTAAAATAGCAGCTGCTCCAGCCGAAGTTCCTGATGAAGGAATTATTTTAGGTAATAATAATTATCGTGGTGTAGAAAAAGAAATCAGAATAATGAGAAAAGATAGAAGACGTCACACATATATAGTTGGTAAATCTGGTACAGGTAAATCAGTTACTTTAAATAACATGGCAATTCAAGATATTGAAAATGGAGAAGGTGTTTGTGTGATGGATCCAAATGGAGATTTAATTCAGGACATATTAGATCGTATACCACCAGAAAGAGCAGAAGATGTTATTATTTTTTCACCTGGTGATATGGAAAGACCATTAGGTTTAAATTTACTTGACTATGATGAAAAATATCCCGAACAAAAAGGATTTATTATCAATGAAGTAATTGGTATATTTGATAAATTATATGATCTTAAAGCTACTGGTGGACCTATGTTTGAACAATATATGCGAAATACTCTAATGCTTATTATGGATGATCCAGCTAGTGGTTCAACCTTAATGGAAGTACCAAAAGTTTTAGCTGATGAAGAGTTTAGAAAATTAAAGCTAAGTAGATGTAAGAATCAAACAGTTATTGATTTTTGGACCAAAGAAGCGGAAAAAGCTGGAGGAGAAGCAGCTTTAGCTAACATGGTTCCATATATTACCTCTAAACTTACTCCATTTGTTTCTAATGACATGATGAGACCAATTATTGGTCAACAAAAAAGCTCATTTAACATGAGAGAAGTAATGGATAGTCAAAAAATTCTTTTAATTGATTTACCAAAAGGAACAATTGGTGAAATGAATGCTTATTTATTAGGTATGGTTTTGGTTGGTAAAATATTAATGTCAGCCTTGTCAAGAACCGATATGAATCCTGAAGATAGAAAAGATTTCTATTTATACATTGATGAGTTTCAAAACTTTACTACCAATTCTATATGTCAAATTTTATCCGAAGCTCGTAAATATGCTTTAAACTTAATTATTGCCCATCAATACATTGGTCAGTTAACTAAGAATAATAATACTGAAATAAAAGATGCTATTTTTGGTAACGTAGGAACAATGATTAGTTTTAAGGTAGGATCTGAAGATGCTTCATTTTTGGTAAAAGACTTTGCTCCAACTTTTAATGAATTTGATTTAGTAAATCTTGATAAAGGTATGGCTTGCGTTAAGCTTTTAGTTGACAATACTAATTTGAAACCATTTTCTATGCGTGGCATATGGCCTCTAATGGGCACTAAAAGAGAGGGAATAGCTGATAAAATAAAATCTCTTAGTCGTTTAAAGTATGGCCAAAACTCTAAATTAGTTGAAGCAGAAATTAGAAGAAGAATGTAAGCTATTGAAAAATATAGAAATTAATATTAAGATAAGACATTAAATTAAATTAACTATGTCAAGTTTGTATCGAAATTATAGACCAAATAACTTTTCTGAAGTTTTAGGACAAAATCATGTTAAGTTAACATTACAAAATGAGATTGCCAAAAATAATCCTGGGCACTCATATTTGTTTTGTGGACCAAGGGCGGTTGGAAAAACAACTATTGCTAGAATTTTAGCTAAAGCACTTAATTGTGAAAATAGAAAAGAAGGTGAATTTGAACCTTGTGATAAATGTGATAGTTGTTTATCAATAAAAAAAGGAAAAAATCTTGATGTAATGGAAATTGACGCAGCTTCAAACACTGGTGTAGATAATGTTAGGGAAAATATTATTTCTTTTTCCAGATTAGCACCAAAAGGCAAATACAAGGTTTTTATCATTGATGAAGTTCACATGTTATCTATACCAGCATTTAATGCACTGCTTAAAATAATGGAAGAACCACCATTATATGTAGTTTTTGTTTTGTGTACTACTGAGGTTCATAAAATTCCTAGTACTATTATTTCTCGTTGCGAAAGATTTGATTTTAAGAAAATTAGTTCTAACGAAATTGTAAAAAAATTAAAACATATTAGCAGAGAAGAAGGTGTAGATATTTCTGATGAAATTCTAAGTTCAGTTGCTCTTCAGAGCGGTGGTTATTTAAGAGATGCTGAAAGTTTGCTTGGTCAGATATTTTCATTAGGTGGCAAAAAAATTACCAATGAACAAGCTGAGTTAATTATACCCAAAAATAACAATAAAGAAGCCCTTGATTTAATTCAATTAATTATTGAAAAGAATACCACTAAAGCTATTTCGCTTTTAAATGAAATAATTAATTCTGGAGTAAATATTAAACATTTTACTTCTGGACTTATCAACCTAAGTCGTAAAATTCTTTTGGATAAAATAAATCCCGGTCTTAGTGATTCTTTAGGTATGGAATTAGAAGAAGAAATGGAAAAGAAAATACTAGAAATAATTAAAGTTGCTGATATATCTTCTTTAAATATGCTAATTAATGGATTTTTAACAGCAAATTATGATAATCGTAGTAGTTTAATACCTCAATTACCTTTAGAAATGCTTATCATTGAATATTGTTCAAGTAATTTTTCAATATCAAGAGATAATGTAAATAATTCAATAAGTAAAATAAAAACAGCTCCAATTATTAACAAAACAGAAGAAAAGAAAGATAACATAGAGGAAAATGAAGAATTGGGTAGTAGAGAAAATATAAATAATAAAGAAGATATAGTTAATGATAAAGTTAACCTAGATATTAATTCTGTTATAAAAAAATGGCCAGAATTTTTACTTAAAATAAAAAATTCTAACCACTCTCTTTCTTTTATCATGCAAAGTTGTCAACCAAGTGAAATTAAGAATGGTAATATACATTTAACTTTTAAGTATAAATTTCATCAAGATAGAATGAATGATGAGAATATTAGAAATATTGTTTGTAATTGTTTAAGTGATGTTTTTCAGGCAAATATTATGTTTAAATCTCAAATAGATGAGAATTTAAATATAAGTCATCATGAAATTGAAAAAGATGATTTTAGTGAAAATGAAAATAATTCAAGTAAAGAATCAAATAAAGGAATGTTATCAAGCCTCTTAAATACTTTTGGGGGTGAAATTGTAAGTTAATTATATAAAATTATGTTAGATTTAAAAATTATCAGAGAAAACCCTGAAATAATTAATCAAAATTGTAAAAACCGACTAAGCCCAATTGATATTACGGCTTTTTTAAACTTAGACAAGGAAATCAGAGAACTAAAAACTAGTATTGAAGAAAAAAGAGCCGAAAGGAATAGTTTATCAAAAGTAAAGCCAGACCCTGAAACAATTGCTAATTTAAAAAAATTAGGTGAAGAAATAAAAAAAGAGGAAGAAAGTTTAAGCCAAAAAGAAATTATTTTTACCGAAATTCATAATTCAATACCAAACTTAACTCACGAAGAAGTAAAAGTTAGTGATAATGAAGATGATAATCCTGTTCTTGAAACAGTTGGTGAAATACAGAAATTTAATTTCAAAGCACTAGATCATGTAGAATTATCTTTAAAAAATGATTTAATTG
>CAZMJW010000041.1:0-6944 GCA_964566915.1 uncultured Gammaproteobacteria bacterium | reverse complement strand
ATGTGTTATACGGGCTTATACCCGTATCCGGGGTTCGAATCCCCGCCTCTCCGCACTGAAGAAAAATCGCTTTTATTTTCAATCTTAGAGAGTATATTATATGGCTCTTTATATGAAATATTAGCGATTTTTTTATTGCTAATTTCAGCGTTCCAAAGTAGAGAATTTAAGATTTCTTTTTGTTTTTCAGAATTTGCTTCTAAAAATAGTTTCTTCATATTTTTAGGGGATAAAAACAGCTTTTTAATGCGTTCCAAAGTAATATTATCCTTAGCTATTTTTTGAGATTCTAGCTCTTCAATATTCTTTTTAAGCTCTATCATTTCATTATTTAGAGCTTCGTTTTTGGGCTCAAAAGCGTCTTGTGCAAGGATTTTGTCGAGGTATGCGTCTAGAAGAGCGTTTTTGCGTTCATCAAGCTTTTTTAGCCTGCTACGCAGGCCAGCAATAGATTCCTCTAAATAGGAGGAGCCTTGTTTTTGCTCTTGGAGTTTGGCTCGGTAGACGAGTTCAATGATTTTTTCGTCAAAGAACAGGGGCTCAAAAACGAAGCTCAGTGCTCTTGATAGATACTCTTCTTTTAAATAAGCTTTATGTTCACTACAAACACCTTTTCCGTTTGTGCAATAGTAATATATTAATCTACCCTTCTTTTTAGTAGCTGTTAACTGGCAACCGCAATTAGCACATTTTAAAATACCTCTAAAAGCAAAGGGGATGACTTGTCTTTTAACATGAGCTTTTTTATTTAACATTTCTTGAACTTCGTCAAATAGTTTTTTAGAAATTAAAGGCTCATGATTTCCTTCGTATAGTTGCCCGTCTTTTTCCATAATTCCACAATAGAAAGAAATAGAAAGCATTTTATGAATCTTGCTCTTATGATATTTTTTACCCGCCCTACTTCTAAAGCCTTCTGTAAAAAGAATATCTGAAACTTCTTTAACACTATATTTACCAGTTCGATATAATTCAAATATTCTAGCAATATATTTACCCCTCGCTTTATCAATTATTATTTTACTGTCTTTATTTAAATAACCGATTGGTGCTAAATTAGGCCAACCGCCTTTTTCTAGTTTGGCTTTTATTCCTCTTTTTACATTTTTAGATAAGTCTAAAATATATTGATTAGCCATTCCGCTTTCTACATTAAACAAAAGAGCATTGTCACTAGGAAGATATTGTCTTTCCATTGTTTGAATTATTTTCAATTCGTTTTGTTGTAATAGCCATTGAATAGTCGCTGAATCAATTGGGTTGCGAGAAAGTCTATCTATTTTCCAACAGATAACACCGTCAATTTTACCTTTATTGATCAAATTGATAAGTTCGGAAAATTGTGGTCTGTTATCTGGCTTCTTAGCCGATTTACTTTCTCTAAAGACTTGAACAATATCTAGTTCTAGAGTTTCGGCCAGCTTTAACATTTCTTTCTCTTGTGAATCTAAAGAAAGAATTTGTCGACTACTATCTTCAGTAGATTTACGACAGTAGAGGGCGTATTTGGTTTTTGTTTCATTTGTGGTCATATAGTTAGTATTTATGGTATAGTTTAAATATAATTATTTATTAAAAATAGAAGTATGAATAAAAATTTTAAAGAAATAGCTTATCAAATAGCTCTATTCTTATCACTAGTATTTATCGGATATCAAATAAGTGGTAATTACGATTATTCTATAGATGACGGGGGATTTCTTTTTAGCATTTCCTTAGCTATTATAATTAGCTATGTTTGGAAAAAGGTTAATAATAAATTTTTTAAATAAATTTTTATGGCATTAATTAAATGTTCAGATTGCGGTGAAAATATTTCTGACCAAGCGTTAAGTTGCCCACATTGTGGAATTGTAATAAGTCAGAAAGATTCATCCAGTGCTATAAAAGAACCTAATAAAGTTGATTTAAATGTAGAAAAATTTGAAATAACTAGTAAGAGATGGAAAAAATATTTAGCCTACGCTATTCCATTATTAGTAATTGGGCTGCCTTTATTTTTTTATAATTTAATGATTGGAATGATGACTTCTGCTACCGGACAAGATACAAGTAGTGCCGCTATGTGGTTTTTTGTCGGTTTAGTTTTTTCTATTGCTGGGGGCATATTATTTTTGATTGCAAAAATTGGTAGTTGGTGGGAAAGAGGATAATAAAACTATTTAATTCAAAAAGGGCAGTCCTGATTGACCTCAACTTAAAACTAGCCCAAAAGCTAATTTGTCGTTAAGCAGAACTGCCCATTCCGAACGGCAAATATAAACCCTATAAAAAAGGCTTTTGGGAAAATAGTATTAAATTGAGGTCAATACTATTAAGATATCAAAGAACGAGCTATAAATCAATATTATCAACTGAACCGTTATTGTAATTAGTTATATATATTGAAATTTCACTATCTATTTCTGGATATTTTGATAAATCAAATTGGGAATAGTTAAACCATTTTAAAAAACTATTCTCATTATTCTTTGATTTATTATAATCTTCTTCTCCATTGTATTTATATACCAAAGAATTTTCTGGAAGTTTTGACTTAATTAGATTTACAGTTTCAGGAAAAGAATTTTCTATTGGTTTTAATAACCCTTTACTTGCAGTATATTTCTTTTTATTAGGAAATTGATTTTCTAGAAACGATTTTTGAATATATTTAGTAAAATAATCAATCGTTTTTTTCAAATGTTCCATGGTTTTTATTTGTTTAAACCTTTTGTCCTTACCACCAACCATAATTCTTCCTTGTTTCCATATATCTCTCATTTTGTTATAAATATCTTTTATATAAGGAAGATTAAAAAATATCATGTGATAATGGATAGCCCCTCTTTTTTGTAGCTCATAAACAGACAAATATTTTAATTTGTTATCCTCCGATTTAAACACTTCATAATTCAATCTAAGAATAAATTTAGTAAACTCATAGTTTGCAGTTTTAATGTCACTAACATTATTAGCAAAAGTTAAGGTTAGGGTAATGGGTAAATAATATTTGCCATTTTTTTTAAACCATAAAAAACTATTAGCATTAATCAATCTTTTAATAGTTCTTTTTGCCCTTCTAGCTGAAGATTGTAAAGCCTCTTCTTTATCCTTTTCTGATGGTTGTCGTTTGTTTTTAGTTTTTATTATTTTCTGCGACTTGCCTATAACAAATTCCTTACCAAAATCATATATTTCAACTAAAGAGCCAGATTTAACAATCTTTTTATTGGAAAATATATATTCTATACCTTTTTTTATCATATTATATTCTAATTAAGTGTATCTTCTAACAAGGATGACTTTTTCTTTTCGGCTCCCCCAAGGGGATGCCGCCGAAAAGAAAAAAGACTACTCTTTTTCAAATAAAGAATCATATAAACCAACGAATGATTTTAAAAAAGACTCAGCTTCATCAGCTTTTATTTCTCGCCCATATAATCTGCTAAAACATTCCTGAGCTTCTGTTATAAGTTGTTGGTCATAACTTTTAATCATGACCTAAGTATAAAAAAAGAGCCCTGCACAATCTTGCATGCAAGGCTCTTGTTTCTTTCTATTTTTATCTTTTATTAATAATATTTACAGTTTATATTATCAAATATTTCAATTGTTTTGTTTTTTTCTTTACTTCTGATATGTAGTGCTATCGTATTATTATGATTTATTGAAGCATATATTAAATTATCAATATTTTGATATTTTGATAAATCACTACTCAAAATAGATGGCATAATTTTTTCATAACTATCAAAATATCTACACTCATCATATATAACAAGGGCAGAATATTTTATTTTATGATATTTTTTATAGTTATTTATTTTTTTCTCAGTATCAATCAGCCATTTATTAACAACATTTGACACATTTATTATTTGTCCTTTAATTCCATTATTGTTAGTTTCCGTTCCGCTTTTGTTAAATGCTTTGATTTCAAAGGCATAGTCATTTCCAACTAAAAAGTCAGGGGAATGTTCTTCTTTAATTTTTTCTATTTGTAAACTATGCCCTTTTATAAAATTATAAAAAGACTCTTCTGTTAGTGTTTCAAAATCTTTCTTCATAAATATTTTTGATTTATTTTACACCATCCAGTTTTTCCTGTTGTATATTCTATAAAATCACTAATTTTATTATCAGTTGCTTTAAATATCTTTTGATTTAGTTTATCAGAGGCATGACGAAACCTTTCCCATTTACCATTATATTCTTCTTTTATAATATCTTCCGAAATTTCCTTAAAGTCAGTTTGCTCATTTAAATCTTCTTTAGAAAATATAGCCTCTAGAATATAGTGATCTATAGGCTTATCATTTTTAAGGGTTATTTTTATTTCCCAACTTCTTATATATAAAATACTTTCTTCCGAGTCAAAGCTAATAGATGCTTTTGGGGGATTGCCTTTTAAAAACTCGCTTTTTTCTAGTTCGCTAAATATATAAGAACAAACAACAGTTAAACAGAGCAAACAAAAAGCGGACATTTGTAAAGATAAAGATTTTTCCTCATTTTTATCTTTATATTTAAAAGGAATAAATACCGTTGATAATTCTTTTATGACCTGAGTAATTTTTTCAGATTTATCAGAACCTTTTTTTATCTCAATTTTTCCTTTATAAACAGCTTCATGCACAGCCAATAAATATGCCAAATAAATTGGCAAAACCAAATCTTCTTGATTATATGGTGCAGGATTTTTAATTATGTTGCAAACAGAATTATGCTCTTTAGTAAAAACATCTTTTGCTAGCCATGTATTTGGGTTTTTTGGGTCAATAGTATCTTTATTATTTATAACAGAATCTAATTCGCTATCGCTCTTTTTAAGAATAAGCTCTCTCTGATTTTCGCAATAAGAAAATTGGTCTTCTAATAAGCCTTTAATAGTAGGCTCGTTTTTAATAAACTCCACAAATTCAAAAATAACTAAACTACCATTAAAAGTGCCAGCCTTTTCTTTATATTCAGCGACAAAAGATTTTAACTTATTTTTGATTTTATCGATAATCATGAGTTTATTTTGGCATAAAAGAGGATTAAAATCAATTTAAGTAATTTTGCTATTTTAGGGGTTTTATGGTAATTTTAAACTAGAATAACTAAATAAATAAAAATGACAAATTTAGAAATTGGAATTGTAATAAATGTTTTTGTAACATTATCTTGTTATTCATATTTATTTCCAGTTGGCGGCACAAATCAACATCGTCATCCCTCAACCTTTCCTTATTTACTGACATACAAGGATTATTAATCTTAACTGCTTCTATTATATTTTTTGGTTGGATTTGGGGGGTAATTCTTGGTATTTTTTTATATTTTTTTAGTAAAACTATTTTTATTCCAATAGCAATAGCAATGCATTTAGTTCATGGAATTAATCTAATAAAACAAAAAATTCAAGAAACAAAATTCCCCTGGGACACACTAACAAGCTCTATCAACTTTTTTTGGAATATATCTCTTTTTGTTTTATTCATCTTAATAATAGTTCAATTAATTATGCATATTACGTAACCATTTAAAAAAATAATTATCAAAGCTTTATATGGTTATAAAAAATCAAGAAGAATTAAATATTTTTTTTAATAATTTCGTTATTTATGATTATTTAAAAAAAATTATCTGTATTGATGGAGAAGATGGACTGGGAAAAACAACAAAAATTGCGCCAACTATATCTAGAAATATAAATGCGACTATAATTTCGGCCGATGATTATGCGCCAAAAGATAGTATTAAGTATTTAAAATATTTTAATTATAAAAAGTTTGAAAACGACGTGTTACGGGAGCTTAAAAATGGCAGTGTTATTATTGAGGGTGTTTTATTGTTAAGTATTTTAAAAAAAACAACACTAAGTCCCTACAAATTTATACATGTTATAAGTAAAACATTTTTTGAAGAATTAGAAGTAAATAAAGGAAAGGGGCTCTCTGTCGTTATTAAGGAGAAAGAAGACGAAATTAAAAAAATTTTCAAATCAAAAGGAAATAAATACGAATTAACAGAGTTTAGAAAAGAAATGTATAAATACTACATTGAAATAAAACCATTAGAAACAGCTGATTATACCTTGATATTTGAATAAAATCAGTGTAATTTTAAATGTAAAGTTTATGTTAATGATTAATTAAATAAATAATAAACATATGATTGAGAAAGAGTTTTATGCAATAATATTCATTTGCATTCTAGTATTTGTTTATGTAATTTATAAAATAATAAAAAATCGTAATTATTATACCTTTAAAAATATTTGGCATCGCATGACAGAAGAAAGAGAAAGTAATAGTTTAAGTAGCTTGCCATTTAGATTGCTTGGCTTAAAAGTTCCAAATATTACTTCTAGAAAATTTGATGCTATATTTGTATTAAGTATATGTTCTTTAATATTACTTGGAATAATAATTAGTATAATATTATTAATATTAGAAAAAATTAATTTTTTATAAAATAATAATTAAACTCAATATGAACAATAAAAACCAAGAAAAATGAACTGTCCCCCGTTTAGTAAACATGGGTAAAAAACAAATAATAAATATAAATTTTCGTATATGGAAAAAGAAAAAACAACAAAAAGCAAAAAATACAGTTACGGCAAATACTTGCTTATTTTTATATTTTTTTCAGTAATATTTAACATGCTTTGGCAGGGGATCGAAAAAAACACTATTTCCTCCCTATCCGCTTTTTTAATAGTTTCAGTACAAGCATTATTAGATTTTAGTATTTTTTATTTTTTGGTTTTATGGGTTTATGATTTAATAAGAAATGGAAGGAAAATAAAGAAACCAGAAAATACAAAAGTTAAAAAAATAATAAATATTATTTTCATAGCCTTGTTTTTATTAACACTTCTGTCTCTGATAGTTCAATAACCGTTCCAACTACGTCCCACCCTCTCCGCAGTAAGTCAAAAATAAGGTTAAGCCTTATTTTTTGGTGTCCAAAAG
>CAZMJW010000040.1:0-7101 GCA_964566915.1 uncultured Gammaproteobacteria bacterium | reverse complement strand
CGCCGCCAGCGTTCATCCTGAGCCAGGATCAAACTCTCTAAAATTTGATTGACTCAATTGAAATAAATTTCAATCGATATGTAATTCCGTTTTAATAAACGGATAAAAATTTTGTTTATTCGAATTGATGCTAATCAGCATCAAAATTCAAAACATCACCATGATTGTAAATTATATAATTTTTAACGTTCTTAAATAGTCAGAAAAAAACATAGATAAAATTTATCTCGTTATATCTTTATTTATTCTGTTTTATTTTTTACAGCTTGAATTGTATAGCAAAAAAAAATAATTGTCAAGACCCTTGTTTAGCTAGAAAAAAAGCAGATAAAATTTTCAATAAATTATTGACTAAAATTAAATTTTGCGTTATATATTAAGTAAGATAATTAATTACAAAAAAAACAATGCGTATTAAATTTCACAGAGTTGAAAGTAAACCACAAGAATCAAAAATAAAAGCTAATGATCAGTTGAAATATCCTGAAGTATTTTTAATTGATGAGAATAGTGAAGCGATTGGAAAAATGGAAACAAGTAAAGCCTTGGAAATGGCTAAAGATGCAGATTTAGATTTAGTAGAAGTTAATCCAAAAGCTCAACCTCCGGTTGTTAAAATAGTTAATCTTGGCCAAATGAAGTATGAGAAAGAAAAATTGGCTCATAAACAAAAAATGCAACAAAAGAAAATCGAAATAAAAAATATAAGACTATCTTTTAGAATAAGTGAACATGATTTTCAGTTAAGACTTAATCAAGCAGAAAAATTTTTATCAAAAGACAATAAAATAAAAGTAGAATTGATTTTAAAAGGAAGAGAAAGACAGTATCCGAAAAAAGCAGCAGAAATAGTTAAAGATTTTGTTGAACAACTTCAAAACAGAGAAGATGTAAGGTTAGAAATTGAACAGCCCTTGACAAATCAAGGAGGAAGATTTACTATTATACTGGTTAACAAGAAATAAGAAGAGGATAAAAATCCAGGTAATTGCCTGTTTTTTTAATCTGGAAAATTATATGCCAAAAATAAAGACTCATAAAGCAACAGCTAAACGTTTTAAAAGAACTGGTAGCGATAAATTAATGAAGAGAAAATCTGGACAAGATCATTTCAATTCACGCGAATCAGGAAAAACAACTAGACAAAAAAGATTAGATGTAAGTACATCTAATACAATTTCCAAAACTATTAAAGTTTTGACTCCTTATAAATAATTAAAACTTATTATCGGATTATCCGGATAAGCAAATATTGAAATTAATATGCCAAGAGTAAAAAGAGGAACAATTCATAACAAAAAAAGAAAAAACCTTCTTAAAGATGTTAAGGGTTACAAATGGGGAAGAAAAAACCTTGTTAAACTTGCCAAAACAGCACGTACTAAAGCCGGAGCACACGCTTTTGTTGATAGAAGAAAGAAAAAAAGAACAATGCGTTCTTTGTGGCAAATTAAAATTAGTGCTTTTGTTAAAGAACAAGGTTTATCATATTCAAAGTTTATTGCTTTGTTAAAAGAAAACAACATTGAAGTTGATAGAAAAATATTAGCTGATTTAGCAGAAAACAATAAAGAAGCTATGTTAGCAATAGTTGATAAAGTAAAAAAATAGTTATATGGATTCTTATTTAAAAATAATCCAATTAATAGTTGCTATTCTACTAATGATAGTAATATTAATGCAAAACAAAGGAGCAGGTCTTGGAAGCACATTTGGCGGTTCAGGTGGAGGTGTTTATCTTACCAAAAGAGGAATTGAAAAAAAACTTTTTAATATAACTATTGTTTTATCTGTTGTATTTATAATACTTTCACTAGCTGTATCTTTTAAGATATTTTAATGTCTTTTTTAAAGAGAAAAATTATACCGTTTTTGAAACGAATTAAAAATCTTCGTGTTTTTAATCTAGGAAAAAAGAAAAAGAAGAATCAATTAAGTATTGATCAAAAGTTAGTTTATTCTTTGTCGACTAGAAAAATTCCAAATTCTAAACAATTAAGACATCTAAATAGATTTTTAAATAAAAAAGAAATAAATTTGATTAAAATATTATTTCTAATTATTATTGCTTGTTTAATCTTTTTGATTTATTCATTGGTTAATAATAAATTTATTTTTATACCAAAAGAAGGAGGAACTTATGTTGAAGGAGTGGTTGGTTATCCAAAAAATATTAATCCATTATATGCGAGCGGAAATGACATTGATAAGGATTTAACCTTTTTAATATATTCAAGCTTATTGAAATATAATAATAACGGAGAATTAGTTGGTGATTTAGTAGAAAGTTTTAATATTGATAATACTGGTAAAAAATATACTTTTAAAATAAAAGAAAATGTTAGTTGGCATGATGGAGCTAAATTAACTAGTGATGATGTAATTTTTACATTTAATCTAATTAAAAATCCGGAATATAGATCATCATTAAGATTAGCATTTATTGATGTAGATATTGAAAAAATCGATGATTATAATTTTTCATTAAATATACCTGAACCATATGGTCCTTTTTTAAGTTTATTAACTTTCAAAATAATGCCAAAAAATCTTTGGTCTGGTTATAATTCAGATTCAATTATTTTATCAGATTTAAACTTAATGCCTATTGGAAGTGGTCCATATAAATTTAAATCATTGTATAAAAATAAAAATGGAGAAATTAAAGAATATGAACTTGAGCTTAATGAAGATTATTATGGAAAGAAACCTTATTTAAAGAATATTAAATTTGAGTTTTATATCGATAAACAAGAAGCAATAAATGCTTTAAATAATAAACAAATTAATGGAACAAGTTATATACCTTTTAGTTCTCGGTCTGATTTATTAGCTCAAAATTCTTTAAATATTCATGATTTAATTCAAGCACAAACTATTGCAATTTTCTTTAATAGCGAAAAAAATGAATTTTTGGCTGATAAAGAAAATCGCTTATGGTTAGAAAAAGCGATTAATAAAGAAGAAATAGTGAATGATGTTTTTTACAACGCTTATAGAGTTTCTGAAAGTTTATACTTAAAAGAAAGCCCTTATTATATAAATGAGCCAGAAACTCATTATTTTGAACCAAATAAAAGTAAAGAATATTTTTCTAATAAAATTATTGAATCTACAGAAGAGTCTAAAGAAGAAAATAATGTTTTAATAGAACTAACAGTTGTAGGAACAGATAAAAATATTGAAGTAGCTGAAAAAATAAAAAATTATTGGGAAAATAGTGGGTTAAAAATTAACTTGAAAATTGTTAACGGTGAACAAGCGGCAAACATTATTTCAGAAAGGAATTTTGAAGCTATAATTTATGGTCAAGAAATTGGAGGAGATCCTGATATATTTTCATTTTGGCATTCAAGTCAATCTTCTAATAACGGATTAAATATTTCCAACTACAATAATGCACAAGTTGATAAATTATTAATTGAAGCTAGAACAGAGATCAACAACAATGAAAGGGTAAAAAAATATCAAGAAATTCAAGAAATACTAAATATTGAAGTACCGGCTATATTTTTATACTCACCAACATTTACTTACATTCATAGTCGTGATTTAAAAGGTTTTTCGGGAAACATCGTTATTAGCCCAGAAAATCGCTTTAATAGCATTAGCGACTGGTACTTAAAAACAAAACTTAAATTTTCTCGCTAAGAGAAATAATAGATTATAAAATTAAATATGAACAAGATTAATGAGGCTTCTTTTGAGAAGTCTAAAAAAGATGACCGATATAATAATCGGAAAAGTTTTTCTGTAAAGAAAAAAAATGATATCGATATTCAATTCGATTCAATTGGTTTAGATGATCCTATTTCCAAAAATAATTCAACCAATGATAAAGAGGTAAAAAATATTAAAAAAAATAGAGCATTTAACAAAAATAAAAAAAGTTATAACAATAACAACAAAGTTTCTTTGAATAATAATACATTCAAAAAAGATGGAGTTGTATTACCTGAAGAAGATAGTTTAAGAATATATCCTCTTGGTGGACAAGAAGAAGTAGGTCGTAATTGTACTGTTTTTGAGTATGGCGAAGATATTGTTATTTTAGACATGGGTTTACAATTTTCTGATGAAGATATGCCTGGTGTAGATTATATTATACCCAATGTATCTTCTCTTAGAGGAAAAGAAAGAAATATAAGAGGCGTTATTTTTAGTCATGGTCACTTAGACCATATAGGAGCTGCTCCAATATTATTAGAACAGCTAAATAACCCAGTTATAGTGGGAAGAAAATTAACTCTCTCAATGATTAAACATAGACAAGAAGATTATAAGAAAGGCAGTTCTAATAAATTAAAAACAATTGTTGTAAATACTATTGATCAAAAATTAAAACTTGGAAAATTTGAAGTTAGTTTTTTTAAAGTTGAACATTCTATTATTGATGCTTTTGGTTTAATATTAAAAACGCCTCATGGAACAGTTATTCATCCAGGTGATTGGACTTTAGATGATGGTGGACAAGAATCAGTTTCTTATGATTATTTATCAAAATTACCTTCTCCTAGAATATTAATGCTTGAAAGTCTAGGTGTTTCATATACTAAAGAAAAAGTATCACAAAAAACCACTCAAAATAATTTAGAGACTGTTATTTCTGGTGCAAAAGGAAGGGTGATAATAGGAACTTTTTCTTCACAGCTAGAAAGAATCACTAATATATTAGAATATTGTGAAAGAATTGGTAAAAAGGTTGCTTTAGATGGTTATAGTATGAAAATGAATGTTAAAATAGCTCAAGAATTAGGATACATTTCTGATCATAAAACATGCTTAATACCAGTAGAAAAAATATATGATTACCCAGAAGAAAAAATAGTAGTTCTTTGTACGGGTGCACAAGGAGAGCCTAATGCGGTTTTCTCTAGAGTTGTTAATAATAATCATAAATATATTAAAATAAAAAAATCTGATACTGTTATATTTTCATCATCAGTAATACCTGGAAATGAAAGGTCTGTTCAAAAGGTAAAAGATCTAGTATATAGATTAAGTGACAATGTTATACACAGTGATATTATGGATATACATGCTGGTGGACACGCAAATGCTTCTGATATTGTAAAAATAGTAGACCAAATAAAACCAGATTATTTTTTACCAGTATATGCTAATCATTATATGTTAGTTGAGTCTAAAAAATTAGCAATTAGAAATGGTTTTGATGAAAATAAAATATTTATTCTTGATAATGGTAATATTATTAGATTTAAAAATGATCAAAAACCTAAAGTATTAAAAGAAAAGGTAGACACTAACTATGTTATGGTTGATGGTTTGGGTATTGGTGATGTTTCCGAAATAGTTTTGCGCGATAGAATAATGATGTCTGCCGATGGAATGATTGTTGTTATTGCAACCATTGATTCAAAAACAGGCTCATTAATTGGTAATCCAGATATAATTTCAAGAGGTTTTGTCCATATGAAAGAAAATAGAGATTTAATTGAAAAAACAAGACAAAAAATTAAAGCTATTGTAAAAGATAAGAATCCAATGACACCAGCTGATGATGATTATATTAAAAATAAATTAAGAAATGAAATTGGAAAATTTTTGTTTAAATCAACAAAAAGAAGACCAATGGTTTTACCTGTTGTTATTAAAGTATAGCCTGTGGAAAAGAAGAGGATAACAGGTCTTGACATTAATAATTTAATATGATATATTTAGAAGTCGCTTAAAGTGATAAATAAAAAAGGCCTTTTTAAACGGGTCAGGCACGACAAGCATGGGGATTTTCTTACTAGGGTTTTTCCGGCTTACAGCTAGAAGGTACCTAGAAGAAATTTTCTTGCCTACCCGTTTAAGAAGGTCTTTTGTTTTATAAAAAGATTCTTTCTTTACCAACAATAACGCTTATTGCATTTTTGATAACACCAAGTTCGGTAGGAGTATCAATTTCTACAACATTATCAATTAATAATTTGTGTTTACTTTCAATCAAAAGCTTTTTTGTATTAATAAAACTAATATCTCTTTTACTGCTTTTAATAACGATATCTAGTAAACCATCGTGTGGACTAGATTTTAAGGTGTCTTTTTTTTCATCTTTATCACTTAAAAGATTAATAATTTTAATTTCCCCCTTTTTTTGAGTTTGAATTTCATAATTACTAATTTTTAAAATAGTATTTTGACTAGGTATTTTAGCATTATTTAAAAAGTAATGATTATTTGCAATTCCCAAATCAATTTTTTCTATTCTTCTAGCTAGTATTATATTACAAGCCATTTCTTCATTTTTTATACCAAAAGAGTTAGCGATTGAATTATCGTCACCAATTGGTATTATTCCTAAAAGAGTTTGTTTTTGAAAATCAGCATAAAGATCAGCGCTCAAAATAGCACCAATAATTTTATTAACTGTTTGATTGTTTCCTACAGCGACTATAGTTTTTGCACCTAATTTGATTTCGTTTTCAATCGCCTTTTTTATATTTTTTATTCCACTAAGACGCAAAATTTTTCCATTCAAATTTAAATCAGTTAATCTGATTTCCATTCGATTAATCGCTTTATTATAACGACTTTTATTTAAATAGTCGTCATATATATAAACATACATAAATTAATTATGTTTAATTATTTATGACTCCGCTTCTTCGGTGTTCTTATTCTTAGAATTTTTAGAAGAGTCGTTATACAAAAGTTGACCATTAATTATTGCCCCTTTTTCAATCGAAATATCTTTGTATTGTATATCGCCAGCTATTTTAGCATTTTCACCGATTGCTAAATAACCACCACTTTTAATATTACCTTGCAGTTGTCCTCTAATCGTTGCATCTAATGCTTCTACATTAGCAATTACCTTTGCTTCATCACCAACATATAAACTAGCATCAGTTTTAACTGAACCCTCTATTGTTCCTTCAATAACAATATCACCTTTTCCTTGAAAATTACCTTTAACTTTGATTGATGGACCAATAATAGTCTCTGCATTTTTAAATTTTTCTAATTTGTTTTCTTTGTTAAACATATATTTATAATTATGCTTTTATTTTAGGTTAAAATACGATTAATGTCAAAGTTTTGTATTAGTTCACCTCATATTGGACTAAAGGGTAGTTTGTTAATAAATAATTA
>CAZMJW010000039.1:0-7124 GCA_964566915.1 uncultured Gammaproteobacteria bacterium | reverse complement strand
TGACTATTTTTGTGTATCCGCTAAACTTAAAAAAAGCTTAAAAAAAGCTTATATATTAGATGAAGTAATGGGTTCAGACCATGCTCCAGTGGGACTAGAAATATAAAACATAAATTTATGTATAATCATATAGATATAGAAAAAAAATGGCAAAAATTTTGGCAAGAAAACCAGTTAAATAAAACTGGGGAGGATAAAAGTAAGCCAAAGTATTATATTTTAGACATGTTTCCTTATCCTTCTGGAAGTGGTCTTCATGTAGGGCATCCAAAAGGTTATATTGCTACTGATATTTTTGCACGTTATAAAAAATTAAATGGTTTTAATGTTCTTCATCCTATGGGTTGGGATGCTTTTGGTTTACCAGCGGAAAATTATGCTATTAAAAATAAAGTGCACCCAAAAGAAGCAACAGAAAAGAACATAGCTGTTTTTAAAAAGCAATTAGAAAGACTAGGTTTATCCTATGATTGGGAAAGAGAAGTTAATACAACAGATCCAAATTATTATAAATGGACTCAGTGGATATTTCTTCAAATGTTTAAAAAAGGTTTAGCTTACGAATCATTTGAACCAATTAATTGGTGTCCTTCTTGTCAAACCGGTTTAGCAAATGAAGATTTGGAAAATGGTTTATGTGAAAGATGTGGAAGCAAGGTTGAACAAAAACCAATGAGACAATGGGTCCTTAAAATAACTGACTACGCCGATAGACTTCTTGATGATTTAGATAAACTTCCTGATTGGGAAGAAGCGATAAAAGAAATGCAGAAAAATTGGATAGGTCGAAGTGAAGGAGCTGAAGTATATTTTAATATTAAGGGTAGTGAAAAAACTATCAATGTTTTTACAACGCGTGTTGATACCATTTATGGTTGTACTTATGTTGTTTTAGCTCCAGAGAATAAATTAATAGAAGAACTAAAGGAAAAAATTGAAAACTTTGATGCTTTAAAAAAATATATAGAGGAATCAAAAAATAAAACTGATTTACAGAGAACTGATTTAAATAAAGACAAAACTGGAGTAAAAATTAAAGGAGTTAAAGCTATCAACCCTTTTAATAATGAAGAAGTAGATATATATATCGCTGATTATGTTTTAAACTCTTACGGAACCGGTGCAGTTATGGCTGTTCCTGCTCATGATGAGAGAGATTATGAGTTTGCTAGCAAGTATGGATTAGAGATAAGACAGTCTGTTGAAAAAGAAAAAAAAGATGAGGAAAATGGAATTTTTACAAATGACGGTATTTTAATTAATTCTGAAGAATATAACGGACTAAAATCAAATGAAGCAAGAGAGAAAATGATTACTTGGTTAGAGAGTAGTAAAAAGGGAAAGAAAAAAATAAATTACAAAATTAAAGACTGGGTTTTTTCTAGGCAGAGGTATTGGGGTGAACCAATTCCACTTGTTCATTGTGATAAATGCGGGGTTGTGCCTTTAAATGAAGAAGACCTACCTTTAGAACTTCCAAATGTTAAAAATTATGAACCGAGTGGTACTGGTGAATCTCCATTAGCTAATATTTTGGAATGGGTAAATACAACATGTCCAAAGTGTGGTGGCAAAGCTAAAAGAGAAACAAATACTATGCCTCAGTGGGGTGGTTCTTGTTGGTATTATTTACGTTATATTGATCCTAAAAATAATAATAATTTAGTTGACAGTGAAAAAGAGAAATATTGGTCTCCGGTTGATTTTTATGTTGGCGGTGCAGAGCATGCAACTCGTCATTTAATTTATGCTCGTTTTTGGCATAAATTTTTATATGATATTAATGTAGTAAGTTATGAGGAACCTTTTATTAAATTACAACACGTTGGTTTAATTATTGGTGAAGATGGTCGTAAAATGTCTAAAAGATGGGGTAATGTAATTAACCCTAATGATATATGCGATAAACATGGAGCAGATTCATTAAGAGTATATGAAATGTTTATGGGACCTTTTTCCCAATCAGTTAATTGGAACACTCAAGGATTGGTAGGAGCAAGAAAGTTTTTAGAGAAAATTAATAATTTTTATACCGATATATCTTTTTCTGAAAAAGAGGATGAAAAAATATTGTCTCTTCTTCAGAAAACAATTAAAAAAGTTGGAGAGGATATTGAAAAATTTTCTTTTAATACCGCTATTTCCGCTATGATGATATTTGTAAATGAAATTACTGATTTTAAAAACAAAAATAATTGCTCTCCTTTAAATAAAGATAGTTTAAAAAGTTTTTTACAAATTCTTTCTCCTTTCGCACCACATTTAACTGAAGAATTGTGGAGTAAGCAGGAAGAAAACTCAAGTATATTTTTATCCTTTTGGCCAAAATACAGAGAAGAATTATTACAAGATAAGATGGTAAATTTAGTTGTTCAAATTAATGGTAAATTAAGAGCAACAATTGAAACTCAATCAGATATTAATGAAGAAGATGCTTTTTCTCTTGTTTCTCAACATGAAAAAGTTAAAAGCTATTTAGAAGGAAAAAGTATTATTAAAAAAATATTTGTTCCCGGAAAACTTATTAACATAGTTATAAATAATAAATAAATGTCTGAACTTTTAAAAAAAACCAGGGAAATTTGTAAAATAATGGAAATTAAACCAACAAGATCAAAAGGGCAGAATTTTTTAATTAATGAAAAAATTTATGATGATATTGTTAAGGCTGCGGATTTAAATGAAGAAGATATTGTAATTGAAGTAGGTCCAGGTTTAGGTTTTTTAACAACTAAACTAGCTAAAGAAGTAAAAAAAATTATTGCAGTTGAGTTAGACGATAAATTAGCAAATTATTTAACTCTTGGAGTAAGTGCTCAAGCTAGTAGTAATATTGAAATAGTAAATGAAGATATATTACGTTTTAATTTAGAAAAGTATTTTATTGAAAATAATTATTCTAAAGTTCCTGAGTATAAAATAGTAGCTAATCTTCCATATAATATTAGCTCAATATTTTTAAGAACTTTTTTAAGTTCTAAATATAAACCAAAATCATTAACACTAATGCTTCAAAAGGAGGTAGCTCAAAGAATTATTGCTGATGTTCCGGATAACAATCTATTAGCCCTATCTGTTGCCTATTACGGAAAAGCTAATATTATCAGAGAAGTAAAAGCAGGGAACTTTTGGCCAGAACCAGAAGTGGATAGTGCAGTTATTAAAATTGATGTAGATCAGGATGTTAAATATAACCTTGAAGAAGATAAGTTATTTTTTCGTTTAGCTAAAATTATTTTTAGTGGTAAAAGAAAAATGATAAAAAATAATCTTCAAGCTGGGCTTAAAATTGACGGTGAAGAATTAGAAAAAATTCTTAAAGAGATAAATATTGATTCCCATCTTCGTCCAGAAAGACTTAATTTATCAGATTATAAACTTTTATTTGCGACTTTAAAGTCTTTTATGGTATAATTTAATTGAAATTTATTACAATTAAATATGCCAATAAAAGAAAATAAATCGGGTAATTTTTCTAATCAAGAAAATAATTATTTGAATAATAATAATCAGAAATCACAAAAAGTAGCTAGTGCTTTTTTAGTAATTTTTGGTCTTTTTGTTATTGTTTTTTCTTTTTCACAGATCAAAGGAAAGATAACCGGACCCTTTGTGGTTGATGAAGAAGGTCAAACAGAAATTAGTTCAGAAGAAAAAATTAATTTTCATTTTGCTGTTTTGCAAAATATGGATACAGATAATGATACTCTTTCTGATTATGATGAGCTATATACATACGATACATCTCCTTATTTAGAGGATACCGATAGTGATGGTTTAACTGATTTGCAAGAAATTCAAAGAGGTAGTGACCCAAATTGTCCAGAAGGACAAGATTGTTCAATTAGTGGAAACATTCAAGCATCAGCAAGCTCAACCGACTCCTTTACCGATATATATGACGAGAAAGAAACAGAAACGCCGGTTATTGGAAACGATATTGAAGAATCCCTAGTGGAAACATTAAGTGGCGGTGAGGTTAATACCGAGGTTTTAAGACAAATAATGTTGGCAAATGGATTTAGTCAAGAAGATCTTGATCAAATTAGCGACGAAGAATTAACACAAATATATATTGAATCAATTAATTCTCAGAGTCAAAATATAGAATAGAGTATAAAATATTTAAAACAATATGCTAAAAAAGTTTCCAAGAGAAAGAGATAAAAAACCATTTTATAAAAAAACTCTTGTTTTTTTATTATTATTTTTAATGGCCTTTTCTTTTATATCAACCCCTAAACCAGTTAAAGCTCAAGCTGTAGTTAGTGATCCTGGTGTTTTAGCTCAAGCAATTAAAGATTTTTTTGAAACTAAAATTGGTAAAGCTATTCAAAAAGCTGGATCCATTGCTTATCAAAGAACCTTAAGTTCAGCTTTAAATAAAATTGCTTATGACGCCGCTAACTATATTGGATCAGGAGGTAGAGGTCAAGAACAATTGTATATTACTGAAGATTGGGGAACATATTTGAAAAATATTGGCGATGAAGCATCAGGTCAATTCTTAGAGAGTTTTGTTAGAAATTTAAATACTGACGATGATCAAAAGAGTTGTGAAGAAAGAACTTATGATTGTTTTAAGGATTGTTATCAGATGGAAAATGAAAAAACTGACGATTTTCCAGTTTTCAAGGAAGGCGATACAGATGCCTTAAAAGATTGGGTGACTATGTATGCAGAAGAAAAAAAAACAAAGGATTGTATTTCTATGTGTGCAAAAGCAGCAACCAGTTGTTCAGGAAGGGCTAGTGCTACCGCTACTTCAAGAGTAGTAGATGATGGCACGGATTATAATTCTTTTGATGTATGTCAACCATCTTCCATTGAAGCAAAGTTAAAAATTTCTCTAGGTTTAACTGATCAAGCCAGAGAACAAGGCCCTAACTGTACCGGAACAGAAATTATTAATAATTGGGGTGAGGGAATAGAGGGGGTATATAATAAAATCACTAGTATACGAGATGGTAGCTTATTTGCTAATATCGATAACTATTTTGATCCTCGTGGAAATGATTTAGGTATCTATTTAATGGCTAGATCTGATATAAGTGAAAAGGCTAAAGTTGAAGTAGAGACAAAAAGAACAGCCTTAGAAGCAAATGAGGGTTGGTTAGATGTCAGAGATATTGCTGGTACTATTCAAGGAAAACCACAAGAAGCCAGAGAAGCAGACGCTGAGGCAAGAGAAATAAGAATACAAAACTTTGGTAAAACAACCGGAGATATTTTAGTTGATGCGGCAAATATATTTTTAAATCAGTTGGCAATTTCTGCATACAATAATGTTATGCGAACCTTAACTGATAGGGGCGGAGAATCAGCTGATTTAAATGACTATAGCGGAGATATTTCTACCGGCGAGTCAAGAATGAGAGAAAAAACTAGGGTGTTGATTGAACCTCAATATAATTCTAAAAGTGATTATAGTATCTTAGCAGCCCTTTCTTCTTGTCCAGATCCAGAAAATCCAGGATATAATGATTGTGTTATTAACGAAACCTTCATGCAAGCTATTAGTGAGGGTATTACTCTTGGGCAGGCAATAGAAAATGGATATTTAAATAAAAATTGGCGCGTTGAAAAAGATTATTACAATAATGCTCATAACAATCATTTTTCATTAAGAAATATTAAAATTCTTAGAAAGTATAGAATTCTTCCTTTAGGATGGGAAGTTGCTATTGATAGAGCCTTTGAAGATGAGGAAAACCCTCGTTTAGCAACCTTGGGAGACCTTGTTTCTTGCTTTGATGATTATGATAAATATGAAGAATATAGTTCAAATTTTGAATTAAGAGATACTGGTTGGTGTAAAGGACTTGTTGATCCAAATTGGGTACTTAAAGCTCCTTTGAACTATTGTGCAAAAGAGGGGGCTGGTAATCAAATACTAAGTTCTTTTATCGTACCGGGTATTAAAAATGTTGATTTTTCCGAAGATACTTTAAGTGAAATAATGATACTTCGTGATGATAATTATTGTGCTGATAATCAAAGTTGTATTAAAGAAAATAGTAATGGAAGTTGTGATTTATATGGTTATTGTACTGAAGAAAAAAGAACCTGGGATTTTGAAGGAAATTCATGTTCTCCAATTGCTAATACTTGTCAATCTTTTACAAACACTGAGAGCAGAGAAAAGATATCCTATCTACAAAACACCATAGATTACGCTAACTGTAATATTGATAATGCTGGTTGTAAAATGTATTCATATAATGGAGATTATGATGTTTCAACTAATCAAGTTGCTTGGGATACAAATTTCAGTCTTAATCTAAATAACAACTTAAAATCTTGTAATAATTCTTCTCAAGGTTGTAGTGAGCTTTTAAGAGTAAAACCAACTTGGGGAAGTAATTTAATTATCGATTCTAATTTTAGTTTATCAAATGAGGATGATGATTATCTTTCAAGCTGGTCATTTCAAGGAGAAGCTATTCTAATTGAAGATATGTCAGAGGAAATATATGGTCAAGGTAGCTATAGAGCGGTTAAAATAAGTGGTAATCCTTTAGCTTATATTAATTCTACTGAAGAAGTATTTCCAAAAGACTTACAGATATTAGCAAATCAAAATTATACTTTAAGCGCTGATGTGTATTTAGAAGAAGGTGATTCAATTACTGCTATTATTAATCCTGGTGATTATCAAGAAGCAAACACTGTTTCAACAAAGGGTAGTTGGAGACGAATTTCAGTTACTGGTTCATCCCTCTATGGATTACTAGCTCCTTCATTTAGAATAGGTGCCTATAATCAAGCAGGAAAAGCTACGTTTTATATTAAAAATATTAAATTTGAATTAGGCGATTGGTCAACAAATTATAATTCATATGGATCATTTAAAGTATATCAAAAATTAATTCCCGAATATTTAGAAGAGTCTTGTTATGAAGATGTTAGTTCAGCCGAAAAAGATTATACTTTAAAAACCGATGCTCCAACTATTTGCAGTAATTACACAAAGAAATGTAATGCTTCGGAAGTTGGCTGTAATTTATTTACTGGTGTGTATAATAATTTACAAGTACCAGCTCAAGTATCTAGTTCTGATTATTGTGCTAACGAATGTGTAGGTTATGATATGTATATTGCTCAAGAAACATATTTTAACCCAG
>CAZMJW010000038.1:3955-7193 GCA_964566915.1 uncultured Gammaproteobacteria bacterium | reverse complement strand
GCCTCTTTTATTTTTTTTCTTATTTTATCATTAACTACGCTTGACATATTTTATATTATATCATATACTGATTTTAAGTTAATAAATATTTAATTTGCTGATACATTTGTTCTTTGTTAAAAACATTCAAGCATTTCTCACATACATCCACAGAAATTTCCGCAATCCGTAGCTTAATCAAAACCAGCTTGAATTAATGAAGAACATCTAACCGGAATTTCGAGTAAATTCCGGTTTTTTTCTACCCTATTGACAATATATTATTTCCTATGTATACTGGTAGCTGGTTCTTTCATAAAATGAATAACTTGCAATCAGAGGAATGATTAAAATATTCTTTCTTTTCAATAGCCATGATTACAATTGTTTTTCCTCAATTGCAAGTCCTCAGGCCGTTTTAGACTTTATGTTTAAGACGGCTTTTTTTATTTCTTTAAATACTCCTTTAAATATTTCCCAGTTTCACAATCTTCTTTAGATACTTCTTCAGGTTGACCAAAAGCAACTACTTTTCCACCATCTTCTCCACCTCCGGGACCAAGATCGATAAGATAATCCATTGATTTAAGCATGTGCATATTGTGTTCAATTACTACCACGCTATTTCCTTTTTCAACTAATTTATTCAAAACATTTAGAAGCATATTTATATCATGATAATGAAGACCAGTGGTTGGTTCATCTAATAGATATAAAGTTCTTTTGCCTAATTTGTGAGTTAACTCTTTAGCTATTTTAACTCTTTGGGCCTCACCGCCAGAAAGCGTGGTAGCGCTTTGACCAATTTTAATATAGCCAAGTCCTACTGATTGAAGAACTTTTAGTTTATCAGTGATAAAATAATTATCACCAAAAAATATAATCGCTTCATCAATAGTCATTTCTAAAACATCAGAAATATTTTTTCCTTTATATTTAACTTCCAAGGTTTCTCGATTAAATCTTTTTCCTAAACAAACATCACATTCAACCATTACTTCTGGCATAAAATGCATTTCAATTAAATTAAACCCTGCTCCCTGACAAGCCTCACAGCGTCCTCCTGCTCGATTAAATGAAAAACGACCAATTCCATAACCTCTCTCCGCTAGCGAAAAACTCACGTATCGGAGTGAAAATTCCGGTATAAGTAGCTGGATTTGAACGCGGAGTACGTCCGATTGGCGATTGATCAATTACTACGACTTTATTTAAATAATCTGTTCCTTTAATATCAGAAACATTGTCTAATTTAGGTCGACTATTTCCTCGATTATTTTTAATCTTGGAAACATTTCTGTATAACACATCATACAAAAAAGATGATTTTCCACTCCCAGACACTCCACTAATTCCCACTAAACGGCCCAATGGAATTTCTACTTTTATATTTTTTAAATTATTTGCCTTGGCTCCAACAATCATTAAGGAACCATGATTTTGTTCTCTTCTTTTTTCGGGAAGAGAAATTTTTAAATCATTATTTAAATATTTTAAGGTTAATGATTTTGGATATTTATCAAGACTTTCTCTAATCTCTGATACTCTACAACTAGCTACTATTTCTCCTCCAGAAACACCAGCTAATGGTCCAAGATCTACTAAATTATCAGCTGAAAGAATCGTTCTTTCATCATGTTCAACTATTACAACAGTATTATTTTTATCCCTTAATTTCTTTAAAGTTTCAATTAATTTTTTTGTATCTCTTTCATGAAGACCAATAGTTGGCTCATCTAAAACATAGAGAGTACGAGAAAGCTGAGAACCAATTTGTGAGGACAACCTAATTCTCTGTGCTTCGCCACCGGAAAGCGTATGTGCTTCCCTGCTTAGAGTTAAATAATCAAGACCAACTTTCAAAAGAAACTCTAAACGAGATATAATCTGTACAACAACCGCTTCAGCTATATCATGTTCTCTTTTGGTCATATTTTCATAATACTTATTAAAAAAGTCTAAAGCTTTTTTAATTGACATATCAGACAACTGACTAATATTTTTATCCATTATCATTACCGATAATGCCTCTGGTTTTAATCTTCTTCCCTGGCAAGCTAAACACTTATCTTCTTTAAAGAAATTAACACGTCCTAAACCAGAACACTCAGGACAAGCACCGTGAGGAGAATTAAAAGAAAAAAGTCGTGGCTCTATTTCTGGAAAAGAAAAATTATCATTTGGACAAGTCCAATTTGCTGAAAGCAAAAACTCTTTATCATTCTCAAACTGAGCCACTACTAAACCTTGACTATATTCCAAAGAATTTTCAATTGCTTCATTTAAACGACTAATATCAGAAATAAGTACTTTATCAATTATTATATCAATATTATGTTTCTTTTTGGCACTAAGTTTTACTCTTTCAGATAATGATACTATTTTTCCGTCTATTCGTGCCTGACTATATCCAAGATTAAAATAGTTATATAATAGTTGATAATGTTCACCACTTTTTGATCTTATAACCGGACTAATAATAGTTACATATTCTTGTTTATACTCCTTTGCTCTTGCACTAACTATATCAAACATTTCTTGTGAACTTAATTTTTCAATTTTAGTTCCACAAAGTGGACAAAAAACTTCACCTAAACGAGCATATAGAACTCTTAAATAATCATAAATATCAGTTAATGTTCCCACGGTTGATCGTGGATTATGGGATAAAGCTTTTTGGTCAATAGAAATTGAAGGAGCTAGACCAATTATTTCATCAACTTCAGCTGCCTTTTTTTGACTAACAAATTGTCGCATGTATGGTGAAAGTGATTGAACATACTGTCTTTGACCTTCGGCAAAAAGAGTATCAAAAGCTAAGGAAGATTTTCCACTTCCCGAGACACCAGAGATAACTGTTAACTTATTATGTTCTATCTCTAAATCTATATTTTTTAAATTGTGCATTTTTGCACCTTTTATTATTATTTTCTCATTCATATATTAATTGACAAAAACAAGTTTTTATTATAAAGTATCCTGATATATAAATTATATCTGAAAAGAACATTAAAAACAAAATAAACCTATAAATTAAGTGCTAATGAAAAAAACTATTTATTTAATTTTAACTCTGCTAGTTTCTTTTTATCAACTATATTCCCAAGAATATTTTGGAAAATACCGAGAAACAGTTGAACTTAGCAACTACCTTATTGAAGGTAAATTATACCCACAACTTTCCATTGAAGGTCAATCTAGGGTAAAAAATAGAATTAGCCTCTTTGGAAAAATTAGCTATAACAGAAATATTGTTTAC
>CAZMJW010000038.1:0-3945 GCA_964566915.1 uncultured Gammaproteobacteria bacterium | reverse complement strand
TATTTTAAAAAACCTTTTTATGGTCCCAGTGAACAATTTGCTCTGGTATATGATATATACAAGAAAAACAACTTTTATTCAAGTATAATGTTTGGAGCTGGTGGTAATTTAGAAAGATTATATTTTGGTCCACTTTTTGGATTTGAAATTAATTCTCATAAATTTTATCTCAAAGCCTACGCTGTTTACCCACTTGAATGTTATTTCAAAGAAAATTACAGTCAAGATGAGTTAAATAAAGTTGTTGATAAAAGAAATATTGTATATATACGAGATTTTGACCCTAATTCCTATTTTAAACTTGAATCTGCTTATAAAATAAGAGATAAGTTTTTTATCGGAATATTCTGCGAAAGGTTATATCTAAACGGATTCTTTCTTGACTTTCGTTTAATTGAATTTGAAAACAGAAGATATAACTTTCTTGATCTACGTTTAATGTCAGGAATTAATTCCTTTAGTGCAAGAAATTGTTTTGGCGCTGAATTAATTCTTCATTACTAACCAAAAAAATAGTTGTCATGAAAAAATTAGTAATTTTATCCGCTATATTGTTATTTTCATTAATATCTCTAGCTCAGTCTAAAATATATGATGAAAACGGACAACATTTAAAAGAAACTAGTCCTCCCAAAAGCCAAGCAAATATTTTTGAAACCGGAATTTATTCATTAAACCAAGGTTTTTATCCTCGAGCCACCCTTGAAGCCTACAGTGTTTTTGATAATGGATTTGGACTCTGGTCCTTTAACCGTTTTCAGCAACCAGTAATCAAAGATGAGTGGCGAAAAAAGGGTTACGACTTATTCAATTACTTCAATTTAGGAATAAGTATTGCTCTAAGCTATGATTTTGTCAGTGATAATCTGGTTTGGTACAAAACATTTTTGGGTATTGCTTACCAATCGGGACAAATGTTTGTTGGACCAACAGGAGGTGTTTATATCACTAAAAATAAACTTCAAATTAAAGCCTTCGGCTGTTATTCATTAAATACTGCCTACAAAAATTACTACAGCGAGGAGTTAATTAAAAAATATGCTCCCCTTGGTGATCCAGTTTACATTAAAGGCTTTGATCCAAATAGTTGGTACTTTATTTCCATAAACTATCAATTAAAAGACAGGCTTAGCTTGGGAATAAGCAGCGAAAGATTTTACGGCACTAATTTCACCGCTCAATATGACCTAAAAACATCATGGCGAGATATGGATAAGTTATATGTAAAGGCGATGTCAGGCTTTGACTTCGAATTCAAACAAAATACTTTTTTTATGGGTTTAGTTTTAGTTCTTTAAAGTAAAGGCTATCCAAAAGTGGATAGCCTCTTTTAATATCTTAATTTAATGGAAAAAGAACTAATTACTTCCATTCACTAGGAATAGAGTCATAATTAGACAAATTAGTATCAGAATAAAAACAACGTGTTCCATCAGCAGAACTGTGAGTATTCCACAACTCTGGGGCAGATCCTGTTAAAGTTGAGTTATATGCGAAGGTATAATTAAAATCAGTTACATTTGGAGTATAATCAAATAATCCAGCTGGAATTGAGGTTAAGGAGTTATTAAGGAAAGTTCCACTAAAATCTATTATACTTGAATTACTATCAAATAATCCAGCTGGTATTGAGGTTAAGGAGTTATTAAGGAAGGAATAAGATAAATTTTTTAAATTTTCCATTTCATCAAAAAGATTTTCGGGTAAAGAGGATAGATTTGCTTCTCTAAAAGCATAGGAAAAGTTTTCTACTCTCTCTGCTCCAGTTATTGGTCCCTCAGGTAAAGTTGTTAGATTAGAACAACCATAGAAAGAATTTTGAAAAGATATGAAATCAACATCACCCCATTGAACTACTTCAATTAAATTATCTTTATTGCTGCTTTCATTATTATCAAAGAATATTCTTGGATACTTACCAGCTATTCTAACAGTTGTTGTTGCTGCTTCAGAGTATGTATGACTTAAATCTAGATCGTCATATGAAGTAATAGTAGAGGTGGAACCATCTCCCCAGTCAACAATAAAATTATAACCATCTTTTCCATATGGTGTAGCTAGTCCGTCTTTTACCGGAAGTGTTAGAGTTTCATCAGCACCCATAACAAACTTTAATACTAAATCATCATCTGGATCACTAAACTCTGGAGTAAACGGTTCAAAGAAAGCGGTTAACACAATATCTGTTTCCGATAATGAAGCTATATCGTCTTGTCTAACATAATTACCATACTGATCAGACCACATGGTAAATTGATAACCGTTTTCTGGTATAGCATAAACAGCACTTGTTTCATCTCCGGTAAACACTATTTGTTGAACTTCATCTTCCACAAAAAATAGTCTATCTTTGTCAATTTTGTAATTAGTGTCAAAAAAAGTCATATCATTAAAACCTCCAATAATATACACGCTATCATTAATCATCTCAATAATAGAATATGACAATGGATATGGCATATTAAAGATTCTTTGCCAACTACCAGTTGTAAAATCATATTCATAGGTCCAATCTGAAGAATTTAATAAAATACTTGCATCGCCACCAAAATAAATCAGTTTGTCATTTACATACAATAAAGACCCTCCACTTCTTTCATCCGGTAAGTTTGGTAAATCAGTATTCCATTCTCCTGTTTCTAAATTGTATGAACTAAACTCATTTGAAGAGGAAAAACCTAACTTATAGGTTCCGCCGGCAAAATACAAAATATTTTCAACTAACTCTGATGATCTAAAAGAAACTGATGAAACTGGGGTAGATGAGGCAATAACTTCCCATTGATCAAGAATTGGATTATATTTTTCAATATAATCTGAATATGTCATAGTTGCGTCAAAACCACCAAAAGAATATATTTCATCATTATAATTAACAGCAACAGCAGTACTTCTATAATTATTAGTACTACTTACATATTCCCAAGTATCAGTATTTAAATCATACACTTCGGTTGAATGGACCGGTAATGAAGCCAAGCCATCAATTACATATATCTTATCACCAACTCTAGCTATTGAGTGAACTGCTCTTGCTTCATTCATTGAACTTAATTCTTCAAATTCCATTGTTTCAGTATCATATATAAATACCGTGTTTGTAGCCGCTCTGTCTTCAGTCATACCTCCAGCAATAAATATACGCCCATCGTCAAGTGATAAATGAGCAGCTCCAGCTAAAGCAAAGGGTAGGTTTACACTTTCATTCCAATCTGGATAATCATTAAGTTTTACATAGCCACCCTCATCAGCTCTATAAGTTAAAGTATATTGAACTGGTTCTGGGTCTTCTTCAATAACCTCATCAACTACTTCAACTATCTCTTCTGAAGAACTATTTGATATTGGCATAACCGGTGTTCCCTTCTTTCCCACACTATCAATAGCCTCAATGTTTCCGTAGTGGATGTTGTTGTTGCCGTCTATTACATAAGCTCTGATGTATGGATAGGTTTCTGCTTTTAGATTAGTTATATCAACATTAATAGTATTGTTATTATTTGAACTATCTGTTAGTTTCTGGTCATAGTCATTAATTAATGGAGTTAATTCTTCTCCTTCAACACTAGTATATTTATATAGTATTCCTTTCTCAGAGATATTATCTATTCCTGAGATACTAGCACCAAGACTCATAATATGAGTGAAATTGGTCATTAGTCCAGGTTTGTTGGTTGTTACTTCTACTTCAGTGTTATTCTCTTCTTGATTATTGTTGCTATTATTCTGATATCTATTAATCTTCTCTAAATTAGCATTAGTTATACCTAGTCCTAGGGTTCTCATGATGTTAAAAGCATCAGCTGGACGACCTAAGAAGTGCATTTCTAGTGTTTCTGGGTTAATGTAATAGGCTTCTCCGTTCTTCTCTACTCTTAGAAGTATTTTACCTGAGTATTTAGAGGGTACTGTGTTATTTGAGAAGTTATTATAGTTATCCTCTGA
>CAZMJW010000037.1:2044-7219 GCA_964566915.1 uncultured Gammaproteobacteria bacterium | reverse complement strand
GCCCAGTATAGTCCCAGGCCAGGTACAGCTTCAATTAAAATGAATGATGATGTCTCAAATGAAGAGAAAAAAAGACGTTTTAATGTTTTGAATAAGATATTATCTGAGTGTGCAGTTGAAGGTAATAAAAAATATTTAAATAAAACCGTTCGAGTTTTGCTTGATGGAAAAAACAAAAGAGGAAAATATTATGGAAAAACATCATCTTTTAAAACGGTTTTAATTACATCAGAAAAGGAGCTAAAAATTGGTGAATTTGTAGATGTTAAAATAGAAAAAGTCTTTCCTTTTGGAATTGAGGGTAAAATTATTTAATTATTAATATGAAAAATAATAAAAAAGTATTGGTAATACTTGGCGCAACAGCAAGCGGAAAAACAAGTTTAGGAGTTAAACTGGCTTTTGATTATAATGGTGAAATTATTAGTGCTGATAGTCGTCAGGTGTATCGTGGCATGGATATCGGTAGTGGAAAAGATTTAGATGAATTTAATTATAATAATAAAAAGATTAAATATCATTTAATTGATATAATTGATCCAATGGAAAACTTTCATATTGCCAAATATCAAAAACTAGCATACAAAGCAATAGATAGTGTATTAAAGAAAGATAAATTGCCTATTATCGTTGGCGGTAGTGGTTTATATTTACAAGCTGTTATTGATAATTATAAATTAGGCAATATTTCAACAAATATAAAAAGAAGAAATGAGTTGGAAAAGCTGCCTATAGAAGATTTATTTAATAGAATTAAAATATTAAAAAAAGATTTTGCTAATAATTTAAATAATAGCGAAAAAAATAATCCAAGAAGATTAGCCAGATATTTAGAAATCTTAGAGGGAGGAGAGGATATAAATAAAAAAGGAAAAAAATTATATGATTTTTTATTAATTGGAATCGATTTTCCAGATAAAATATTGAGAAGCAGAATAGAGTATAGATTATTAAAAAGATTTGAAGAGGGAATGGTGGCTGAAGTAAAAGCTTTAATTGATAATGGAGTTAGCGAAGAAAGATTAAAATCTTTTGGTTTAGAATATCGCTATATTACTGAATATCTTGAAGGAAAATTTGATTATGAGGAAATGGTTGAAAAATTAGGAATAGCTATCTATCGTTTTGCTAAAAGACAAAAAACTTGGTTTAAACGTTTAGAAAAACAAGGCCATAAGATATATTGGGTAAAAGACGATAAAGAAGCAAAAAAATTAATAGATAAATATATAAAATAAAACAGCTAAATAGCTGTTTTATTTTAGAAGTTTTTCAAGTATCTCATTTACAATGTTAGGATTAGCTTTTCCTTTAGTGTGAGCCATAACCTGTCCTAGTAAGTATTTAATAACTACCGTTTTTCCTTGTTTGTATTCTTCAACTTGCTTACTATTTTTAGCTAGAATTTCTTTTACTTGTTCTTTGAGCACTTCTTGGTTATCTATTTGTTCTAGACCCATTTCTTTTATTAAAATCATTGGACTTTCATTTTTTAAAAACATTTTCTCTAGAACTTTTTGAGCAGATAAAGCATTTATCTTTCCTTTAAATATTAAAAAGTTTAATTCAGCAAAATTTTCTGGAGTAATAGGTACATCTTCTATTTTAATATTTTTTTCTTTTAAATGTTTTAAAAGCTGAGTTGATATTAAGTTAGCTAAAGATTTTGCTAAAGCCCGTTCTAATCTTTCATATTCATCGCCATTAGCTTCAATCCAGGCACCTAGTTCAGATACTGCTTTTTCATACCATTCTGAAAGTTTTCTGTTATTACATAACAGATTTGCCATTTCATTGTTTAAAGAGTATTGTCGAATAAATCTAGCCACTTTTTTATCAGGCATTTCTGGTATTTTTTGGTGTATTTCTGCTAAATATTCTTCGCTAAAATTAAGAGGTGGAATATCTGGTTCAGGAAAATATCGATAATCAGCTGAACTTTCTTTTTTTCTTTGACTTTTTGTTTTGTTTAAATTTTCATCAAAACCACGTGTTTCAGCAATTATCTCTTCATTATTATCTAGTAGTTCACTTTGTCTTATTATTTCATATTCAATAGCTTTTTCAACAGACTTAAAAGAATTAATATTTTTAACTTCCACTTTAGGATTTAGTTTTTTTCCTTTCATTGGTTTAATTAAACCGTCTTCATAAACCCAGGAACCTTTTTCTTGTAGACTAATATTAGCTTCACAACGCATTTCACCTTTTTCCATATCAGCTTCAGATACATCTAAATATCTTAGATATTTTTGATATTCCTGACAAAAAAGCTTTGCTTCTTGAGCATTTTTAATTACCGGTTCGCTAACAAGTTCCATTAGTGGACTACCGGCACGATTAAAATCAATTAGGGTATAATCTTTTCCTTTTTTATGAATAGATTTTCCTGTATCTTCTTCTAAATGTATTCTAGTGATTGGAATTTCTCTATTCAAAACAGTTAGAGATGCTTTGTAGCAAAGAGGAAGGTCAAATTGAGAAATCTGGTAGCCTTTTGGTAGATCAGGATAAAAATAATTTTTTCTATCAAATTTAGAATAACGATTTATCTTAGCATTTAATGCTAATCCAGTCATTATTGTTTTTTCAATAGCTTCTCGATTGGGAACAGGCAATGTTCCTGGATGACCTAAGCAAATTGGGCAAACATTAGTATTTGCTTTATCAGAAAAAGGATTGTTCAAACAAGAACAAAACATTTTACTATTAGTTTTTAATTCGGCATGTATTTCAAGACCGATAATTACATCGTATTTCATAGCTCTATTATACTAGAATTTTCCACTACTGCCAAAACCATTATTTCCTCTTTCGCTAGTATTATTAATTTTACCTTCTTTAAATAAAGGGTTTTCAATTTTTTGAACTAGCATTTGAGCAATTTTTTGACCTGGAATAATATTAAACATGTCTTCACTTAAATTTTTAATAACTATTTTAATTTCTCCGTGATAACCAGAGTCAATTACTCCGCCCATAGTTGTTATTCCTTGGCTAGCTAATCCACTTTTATCCCAAATAAGGGCAACGTGGTTTTCTGGTAAATCTATTTTAATTCCTGTTTTAATTAGATCTTGACCATAAGGAGGGATTGAATAGAAATCAAGAGAGTATATGTCATAACCAGCATCTGATAAATTAGCCTTTTTTGGTAGTTTAGCTCTGTTATCAACTTTTTCTATAATTATTTCAAAATCGTTACTATTTTGATTTTTTATTCTTTCTTTGATTTCATCTAAATTTTCAATATCTTCTTCAATTTTTGGTTTTCTTATTTCTTTTTTGTAAGCTAATTCTGCTTTTTCGGTATAAATTTTTTCGGCGGGAATTTGGCTAATGATTTTAGAGTTACTACTACTAATAATATCTCCAACAGCATTAAAACCTGAATAGTTATAGAATTGTTTTTTTGTTTTTTCTTCTTTTTTTCCTTCAATAAAATTTTTAGTTTTTTGCCAAATAATATTTTCTATTTCCGGAATTGTTTGATTAGCGTTAATTTTAATCCAAGAATAATCTTCTTTTAATTTTAAATGAGCCCATCTAACTTTATTCATTAAATCTTCATTATTTTCATGTCTATGTCCTTTTTCTATACTATTTCTAAATCTTTCTCCATCAAATAAAAATACTAAATCTTCATCAATTAAATGTGAGTTTATTTCTTTTAAAAATGTTTCACTTAGTCCACCTCCTAAACCCCAAGCTATTCCTGTTCCTTTGTAATCTTCAGCTATAATATTTATCCCTTCTTTTAATTTATTAATCAATTCTTTTTGGTATTGAGTACGATTAAGGGCGTATAGAATTTGTGCCTCTTTTAGACTTAAATTAAAGAAGTTGCCATTTCTTAAGTAATCATTAAGCATTTCCCCTGAAGGACTGAGATCATAAATAGGGTACTTTAAATATTCAGCTTTATGGCCATTTTTTTGTAAATTTTTTACCAAAAGCTTAGCTTGAGTACTTTTTCCCAAGTTATTTATTCCGTATAAAACTATTAATTTTCCCGGATAATTGTTCATATTTCTTTCATTATTTCATCAATCTTTTGATAATATTTTTCTAAACTTTCTTCGTTTAAAATATTATAATCTGCCTTTTCCATTGTTTCAGGAATACTAATTTCTGTTTCTTTTTGATGATCATTTAAAAAATCCTGGTAACTTTTTTTATCATCTCCTAAATTTTCATTTCTGTTAACTGATCTTTCATATCTTATCTTAGAATTAGCCTCAATTGCAAGCATTTTAAAATTATCTAAATCTTTTATATATAAAATATCGTCCATTCTTCTAATACCATCAATTATAATTAGTTGGGCATCACTTTTTTTAATTTTTTTAAGCATTGCTTTTGCTAAAAGATCGTTGCCAAAATTTTCTCGACTCCAAGTAGAAAGATTAATTATATTATCTCTTGTTTGTTCAATTCCTAAAATATCTAAAGCTTCTCTTAGAATTGAAGAGAAGCGAAATTCAACGGCATTATAGTTTTTTATTAAATAGTTTTTTACTACCCCTTTGCCGCTAGCAATTAAGCCAACTAAACCAATGACTTTTTTATTCATATTATAAATAGTTTATTTAATTACTTGATAGTGAAGAAAAATAGTATTTTCATTTAACTTTTCACAACTGAGTAGTTTTAAATCAAGATCCTTATCAATATTAAACAAATTTAAACCCGCACCAAAAATTTTAGGTTCAACAGTTAACATTATTTCATCTATTAAATTTTCTTTTAAAAATAAAGAGTTTAAATAAGAACCACCCCCAAGTAATGCTTTCTGATAGCCCATATTTTCAAGTTCTTTTAAAACATCTTTTGGGTCACCTGATACCCATTTTACACCAGATATTAGTTCTTGATCAGGGTTCTCAGTAAAAACAACGTTTAAACGATTTTTTAAAGGAGCAGGGAAAGTTTTGAAAGTATTTTCACCCATTAAAACAAGGCCACAATCATTTGATATTTCCACAAATTTTAATTTATCTTCTTTGCTTGTCCAATTAGCAAATTGATTTTTGTCTTTAGCAATTAAACCATCAAGTGTAATTGCCATCATCATTATTACTTTCATATATTTTGAAAAAAAAGACCGCTTTAAAAACGGTCTATTAAATTGTAAGCTTAAACAGCAACAGGAGCTTTGATTGCTGGATGCGGATC
>CAZMJW010000037.1:0-2034 GCA_964566915.1 uncultured Gammaproteobacteria bacterium | reverse complement strand
TGTTTATACTGCTACCTTAGCCTTAATTGGAGGGTAAGGATCGTAGTCAACAAGTTCAAAGTCTTCATACTTAAAATCAAAAATGTTTTTTACATTAGGATTGATTTTCATTTTAGGCAACTCTCTTGGTTCACGGCTTAATTGCTCTTTTACTTGTTCAAAGTGATTGTTATAAATATGCAAATCACCGAAAGTATGAACGAATTCTCCGGGTTCAAGATCACATACTTGAGCAAACATCATGGTTAACAGGGCATAGGAAGCGATGTTAAAAGGAACACCAAGAAAAGTGTCGGCACTTCTTTGATATAATTGACAGGATAATTTTCCATCAACTACATAAAATTGAAAAAAGGCATGACAGGGTGGCAAGTTCATATTGTCTAAATCAGCAACATTCCAGGCACTAACAATAATACGTCGGGAATCTGGATTATTTTTAATGGTATCAATAGCAATTTTAATTTGATCAATTGCACCACCTTGATAATCCGGCCATGAACGCCATTGATAACCATAAATGTGGCCCAGATCACCATCTTCATCGGCCCATTCGTTCCAGATGCGAACTCCTTTTTCTTGCAGTGTTTTAGCATTGGTATCACCAGCTAAAAACCATAATAATTCATAGATAATCGATTTAAGATGAACTTTTTTGGTAGTGATCAAAGGAAAACCTTTACTCAAGTCAAAGCGAATTTGTCTGCCAAATACACTTTTTGTGCCGGTATTGGTTCTATCCCATTTTTCAGCACCATTTTCTAAGATGTCTCTTAATAAGTCTTGATAAACTTTCATATTTTAATATTTTTAAGTTACTGGTATCTTCATACCATAAAAATATAAAAAAATCAATAATAATTATTGATTTTCATATTTAGTAATTTCATTGTTAATTAATACATACTCAATGTTAGCTTCTTTAAAAATTTCTTTTGATCTGACTCCGGCATGATAATCATTAACACATACTACTTTTTTAATACCACAGTTAATAATCATTTTAGCACAGGTATAACAAGGGGTCATTTTACAGTACAAGGTTCCACCATTAAGAGATATACCCATGCGGGCTGCTTCACAAATTGCATTTTGTTCAGCATGAGCGGTACGAATACAGTGTTGTGTTTTACTACCATCATCATGAATAACAGTATGCATTTCATGTCCAACTTCGTCACAATGTGGTAGACCAATTGGTGAACCAACATAACCAGTAGCCACAATGCGATTATCTCTTGTAATCACGCAACCAGCACGACCGCGATCACAAGATCCACGACTACCAATCATTTCGGTTATTTTTATAAAGTATTCATCCCAAGAAGGTCTTTGATATTTGTTTTCCATATGATTATATATAACTATATCTTAGTACATATAAGAATAAAAATAAATATTGACTAATATTAAATAATATGACAATATGTTTTGAAAGTAGTTCATTTAAAACTAAATAAATAAAAAAATGGAAGCAATATGTAAAAAAGTATTTTTAAAAGAATTATTTAAAAATAAAAAAATAATTTTGACGCCAAATAGTGGCCAAAAAGTTGTTGCTGAGTCTACCAATGTTTTTAATTTTTGGATTGATCCCTGGTTTTCTAGGGAAAAATATAGACAAAGACAAAAAACAAGCGTTGAAACTCCTGTGAGTGTGTATGAAATTACTGAAGACGTAAGCTTTGATGAAATTTTTGCTAGTTTTGAAAATCAATTGAATGATTATTGTCTTACTCAAAGTCAAATTATTGATTTTTGCCAGCAATATTCAAAATATTTGCGGAAAGGTGGCTATGAAAGCTATTTCTTATTCAAAGAGGATTATCAGTTTTTTCTCGCTTACGTTTATGCTTATAGCGATGGACTGGAAATTAACAGTATTTCGCTTAAATCTTCCTGTATTTTAAGCGCGGAAGATAAATTACGTTTAATATTGCACAAAATTGACTAATTATTTAAAGTCCCTTATTTTAAGGGATTTTTCTATACTAGGAAACCCCGCACGGAAGTCAAAGTAGTAATACTTATCTT
>CAZMJW010000036.1:0-7317 GCA_964566915.1 uncultured Gammaproteobacteria bacterium | reverse complement strand
GTTTTAACAACTGATGGTGATGGCGTTGCCGACAAAGTAATTAGCATTTGGTATAAAGGATATGATTATGCTGTTAAAACCGATTTAAATGGTGAAGCGGTTTTCTATCCTTCGCAAAAATTAAGGCCTGGAGAAGAGAATCAAATTATTTTTTCTGTCTCGGGAATTAAAGATTCAGCAAAACTTAAGGTTCGTCGTAAAAAGAAGCTTAAACAAGCTAAAGCTTTCAGTCAAAAATGGTGGTTGGGAGTAAATAACGGTAGAGCCTTTATTCTTCTTCTTTTAGCTTTATTCTTTTGGATTATAGCTATTGGAGTGGGATTTGGCGACCCTGTTTTGTCAAAAGGTTTATTTGCAAATGAGAGCGGATTATCGTCAGCTCAAGAATTGTATCAAGAAACTTTAGGAGAGTATGGACAAAAAATTGAGCCCTTTGAAAGTGATGATTATTTTCTTTTTGATTCAATTTCCAAGAAAACAATTTGGAAAATTGCTCTTTTATTAACCATTGCTTGGTTAATATATTTTCCAATTGCTGCTCGGGAAGAAATTGCTGATGCAATTGATGATGCCAGATTAAAACTGGTTGAAAAATCAATCGTTAAAGTTGACGATCCTTTCTTGGAGAAATTGGTAGCTAGTTCGCAGAACTTAGGATTTGTTAGTAATGGTTCAAAAAAGGGAGTTCAATTTGGTGAAACAAAATCATTTGGTTTTTCCGGTGATGGATCTAAACCTTCAGGAAAAGAAGATAATAAAGCATTTGGTTCCTCAATGTGGAGCTATATGGCACTTGATATTGCCACAGATGTTTTGTTAGGAGTTTTTAAAAGAGTATTTAACCGTTAAAAAAAGAAGAAATGGAAGAAAATCAAAATCAAAATAATCAAAACACAAATATAGAAAAGGACTCTTTCTTTTCTAAACGCAAGCAAGAAATTGCAGCGGTAGTTGGTTTGATTGTTTTTCAGTTAATCACCGGAATTAGCTTGTATCTAATTTTAATTGCTGGCCTATATTTAATAGCCACGGCTATAATGAGCAAGAAACCAGCTAATTTACGTTCACTGGCTAAGTTGATGAACATTATTCTTTTAATAATGTTTGTCTATTTGGGATTAGAAATGTTTATGCCGAGAATGACCGAGAAAAGAATGTATGTAGTAGCTAAAATTGATCAAACATTTTCTCAGAAAATGACTGATAAGCATCAGGTTTTAGCAACTGATATTTTTGAAGAAGAAAAAAAGAAGGCGGCCAAGGATTTTATTCCTTATTATCGCCAGCTTTTAAACGAAGGACGAGTAAGCGAGGCTGCTGACACTTTAGTAAAATTTGAAACTTATTGGGATTATGGAATCCAGTTTCAAAAAGCTAAAAAAGGAACAAAAAAGAAAATTGAAGTTATTGAAAAAAAGGAAGAAAACAATCCTCTTTCTCAAGAAAGAAACATTAGTTATGTTTCTGATTCAATTTTCTATCCCGGGACTTATGTTCTTGAAGTTAGCGAAATTACTGATTTCTATATTATTCCCAAAAATGGGAAGAAGTATCAGTATTTTGAAATAGACTCAGATGAAAAGATGTATCAATTGATATTTTCCAACGGAAGGGTTTATGAAGCTGAATCAAAAATTCGTGAAAGAAATTTAAGGTTCAGAATAAAAGCTACTGGCGATGGTTATGAAAAAATAATCATGACAATTAGCTAACAATTTGTGGGGATGACAAAAAAGTCGTCCCCCTTTTTTATTTACTAAATTTAATATTCTGTGTTATAATTAAAACAAATAAATAAAATTATATGAAAAAAATTAAGTTTATATTCTATTCTGTTTTATCAGTTATTCTTTTTACTCCTTATATTGGTTTAGCCCAAACTCAGGGAACAAATGCCCCAGCTACTCCAAGTGGAGCTAGTTTGCAAAACCCTATTAAAGCCGCCAATAGTATACCAGATTTAATTGGTATGGTTATTAATTCAGTTTTAGGAATAGTTGGATCTCTTGCTCTACTAATGTTTGTTTTTGGTGGCTTAACTTGGATGACATCATCTGGAAGTCAAGAGAAGGTAAAGAAGGGAAAAGATATTTTAATTTGGTCTGCTCTTGGTTTAGTGATTGTTTTTGGTGCTTATGGAATAACCAGAATAATAATAAATTTAACAACCGGAAATTAAAATCAATTAATTTGACAAAGATTATTTTTTTTCTTATTATTAAGCAGGTTAATGTGAAATTTAAAAATCGGGTCGATACCAAAGCGGTCAACTGGGGCAGACTGTAAATCTGCTGGTTTTTACCTTCGTAGGTTCGAATCCTACTCGGCCCACATTATATTAAAATATATGCCACTTATTAATCCAGATAAAATTGGAACTGATGTAATTAAAATTTTTGTTATAGAAATTTTGATTCTGGGTTTAGTTATATTAGCTATATATGCTATTAAACCGTCTTTTTAAGCGGTTTTTTTATTATGCCTGAATTACCTGAGGTAGAGACATTAAGAGCTGGTTTAGAAAAACTTGTTCTTGATAAAAAAATAAAAGAAGTGAAAATTTTAGCCAAAAAAATTGCTGCTCCAAGTGCAGTTTTTTTAGAAAAGAAATTAGTTGATAAAAAATTTGAGAAAATTTCACGTTGTGGAAAATTATTGATTTTTGAAATAGATAGTGATTGTTTTTTTCTGGTTCATTTAAAAATGACTGGACAATTAATCTATGTTTCTAAAAACGAGAGACTTTTAGGTGGCCATAGTTTAACTAAAAAAAATGAAGAGCTAAATTTTAATAATTCAGCAGGTGGAAGTCTTCCTAATAAATATACTCGAGCTATTTTTTCTTTTTTAGATAATAGTAATTTATATTTTAATGATTTAAGAAAGTTTGGTTATCTTAAAATTGTTGATAGAAAAGATTTAGATAAATTGTTATTAAATAATTATGGTCCAGAACCGGGAAGCAGGGAGTTTAATTTTAATTATTTAAAAAATAACTTAAAGAATAAATCAGTTTCTATCAAAGCATATCTTTTGAATCAAAAGAATATTGCCGGATTAGGAAACATCTATGTTGATGAGTCTCTTTTTTTATCTAAAATTAAGCCTATAAGAAAAGCTAGTAGTTTAAAAGATAATGAAATTAAAAATCTTGTTTTAGAGATTAATAAAATAATTAAAAAAGCAATTAAATATCAAGGGACAACATTTAGTGATTTTAGGGATATTAAAGGAAATAAAGGAAATTTTTCTAAATTTCTAAAAGTATATGGTCGGAGTGGTCAGGGTTGTTATGAATGTAAGAATAATATTAAAAAGATTAAGTTAGCTGGCAGAGGAACACACTTTTGTGATAATTGTCAGAAATAAGTATTAAAGCCTTTAAACATTTGACTTTTCCTTTTTTTTCTTATATTCTTTAAATAGTTTTAAATTTTTATAATTAAATATAGAATAGAAAAGATATGTCCCAAGACAACATGATTAAGCTGGAATGCACAGAATGTAAAACTGTAAACTATCATTCTCACAAGAATAAAAAAGTTCTTAAAGAAAGATTAGAGATTAGAAAGTTTTGCAAAAATTGCAACAAGCATACATCTCATAAAGAAACTAAATAATTAATGCCAAGTAGTGGCCTTTACAGTATGGATAAAAAATTTACAAAATCATTTTTGATACTCCTCGTCCTGGCTGTTTTAGTGGTCGCTTATCTTATCTTCCGCCCGTTTTTGACAGAAATTTTTGTAGCGGCGGTTTTGGTTACAATCTTTTATATACCCTTTGAGCGTTTATCAAAGTTTTTAAAAGGTCGTCGTAATTTGGCGGCTCTTTTGATGTGTCTTCTTTTAGTTTTAGTAATTATTATTCCTAGTGTTAAATTAATTTCAGTTGCTGGTCAAAAATCAATAGGATTATATAATTCAACTGTAGTGTTTTTTGAAAATCATTCAGTTAATGAAGTTTTAGAAATAGATTTCTTTAAAACTGGTCCTTTAAGTGGTGTTAATCTTAGCTTTCTTTCTGGTGAAGGAAATGAAACATTTAAAGATTTAATTATTGATACTTCAAAAAGGATTAGTAATGTGTTTGTTTCTGGGGCAACCGTGGCGGTAAAGGAAACAACTAGATTTATAATATCATTAGCACTTATCATCTTTACCATGTTCTTTTTCTTTGTTGATGGAAAAAAGATGCTTAGAAGATTAATGTATTTATCTCCACTTCCAAATAAACATGATAAAGTAATTTTTGAAAAGTTTAGAAAAGTTAGTTATACGATTTTTGTTTCAACTTTTGTAGCCGCTCTTGTTCAAGGTCTTGTTGGTGCCATTGGCTTCGCTATTGTTGGATTTCCAGCTCTTTTAGCGGGAATAATGATTGCTCTTCTATCACTTCTTCCTTATGTTGGTTCAATGATTTTCTATGTTCCAATAGCAATATATTATCTTTTAGTAGGGGATGTTTGGCAAGGATTTTTCATTCTTGCTTGGGGATTTCTAATCATTGGAACTGTAGATAATTTAGTTCGCGCCTTTATGATTAAGGGTGATGCTGGAGTTAATCCAATCTTTGTCCTTTTTTCTATTCTAGGAGGTCTATCACTATTTGGTTTCTGGGGAATTATTTTAGGACCATTAATTATTGCATTAATGGTTACTATTTTCCATATTTATGAGTTAGAGTTTTGTGAATCTTTAGATGAAGGTGATTGTCATGATGCTAAAAAAGAAGGAAGAGAGGCCTATGATTCAGCTCTAGATATTGTTTCAACTAAAAAAATCAGAGAAAAAATAGAAGATTTAAAAGAAAATATATCTGAAAATAAAGAAAAAAGAAAAGAAGAAAAGAGTAAGTAAATATATTTATGAATTTAGGACCAAAAACAAAAAAGAATTTGGAAGAAGCTTTTGCTGGAGAATCAATGGCAAGAAATAAATATGATTATTTTGCTTCAGCTTTTAGAAAAGCGGGCTTTGTACAAATTGCTAATATTTTTGAAGAAACAGCTAAAAATGAAAAAGAGCATGCCAAACTATGGGCAAAAAGACTAGGCCTTATCCATTCAGAGTTAGCCGATAACTTGAAATCAGCCATGGAGGGAGAAAACTATGAACATAGTCAAATGTATCCAAGAATGGAAAAGGAAGCCAGGGAAGAAGGACATGAAGATATTGCTAAGCTTTTTCATGAAGTAGCTGAAGTTGAAGAGAGGCATGAAGAAAGATATAAAAAATTACTAAATAATTTAAAAAGTGGTGAAATATTTGAAAGAAAAGAAGTAAAGAGATGGAAATGTAATAACTGTGGTTATATTCATGAAGGAACTGAAGCTCCTATTTCCTGTCCAGCTTGTTCACACCCTCAAGGACACTTTGAAATTTTTGAAGAAACATATTAATTTAATATTTAATTAATTAACAATAATTATATGAATAGAGAAGGGAAAATATATGTTTGTGAGGTTTGTGGTAATGAGGTAGAATTTGTTAAAGATGCTGGAATGCCAATTATTTGTTGCGGACAAGAAATGAGCGAGAAGCAACAATAGAAATGACCCGTGCGTCCGTTTAAAAAACGGAAAAAAATATCAGGAAGTCGTGCCTGAAAAAGCCTGTTTTCTTAAAAAGAAGACAGGTTTTTCTTTAAAATAAAGTATTTAAATTACAATAAAAAAAGCCTCAATCTTCTTGAGGCTTAAAGGGCTAATGTTTCTCGGTCAGCTCCCGGATTCTTTACCTGAATAAAGCTCCTTTCCTAGGGCTGCAATGTTTTGGCATGATCGATTTTTTTGGTTTTAAAATAACTAATCTTAACTGTGATAAAATTGTATCACATATATAATAATTTGTCAATAGTATTTATTGTTGACATATTTACATATTTGTGATAACCTTTTTTGAAGTACTTTAACAGATAAATATAAATATTAACATAAAAACGGAGGATCATATTATGATTAATTTTTTTGAAAACACCTCTTACTTGTATGCAATTATCTTTTTTTTATTGCTAGTTGTTATTTTTATCTTATTTTTATACTTAAGACAAAAGAAACAATTGGCAAAAGAAAAAAGTCAGACAAAAATTACTAAGGAGCGAATTGATCTATTCTTAGCAGCAAGTTCAGACAGGGAAACCATGTTTGAAGAAATTTCTAAAGTTAACTCAAAGTCTTTGGGAAACCGATATTTAAAAGAAAAGATAAAATCGAGACTTTTAGTTAGAAGTCATGATATATATACCTTTTCTAAGATAGTCTCAATGACTGAATCATTGCCCGATGATAATCGATTAATTCTTGAAGATCTCTTGGTCGACGCTCTTCTCTCAAAGCCACCATATTATTTAGGTGGACTTCTGTCTAGATCAATAATTGAGACGCCAGTGAAACTCAAGAAAGAAAACAGTAGACTAATTATTGAGAAAATAATTAATATGACTGATATTGAGTATCGACAGGAAGTATTAGAAAGTGCCGCTAAGTATGTAATTAAGTATACAAAAAGAAAAGTGAAAAATTTGTCTGATGTAGCAATACTAAGATTAAAAAATGAAGTAGGGAACCTTAAAAATGAAATATTAAAAATTAAAGAATAGGAGGAATTAATATGGGAGAAATACTGTATTTGATTTTAATGATTGTTTTATTCTTTTTATGGATGTTTTCTCTTCTTGTTCTTGGAGCGAAGAGAGCAAAGGAAAAAGAAAAAAAGACTGAGAGGATCTTTAAAATTGATGATGTTAAAATGGAAATTATGTATTGTGCATATAATGTCAGTAATAATTTCTATAAATTCACCACCTTTTTTAAGGATGCCCCCGAAGAAGTTTTTTCTGATCAAAGAATCGTTAAAGTTATTAAAGAGGAAATTAAAAGAAATTTTAATAATATTTATGACTTCTCAACGATTAAAAGATCGATTGAAAAATTACCAAAAGAAAATAAACTTCTCTTCGAGCTTATCTTTATTCAAGTTTTAAATGAAATTGATAAACAGTTTTTAATAAACTTGCATAGACAAGCGGTTAAGTCCAAGGAACAAGAGGTTAAAGAATATTTGGAAAAAGTTTTCAAAAACATTAACCTAGCAGTTTAAAGCAAAAGCCCTAACATAAAGATTAGGGCTTTTTTCATAGGTATTGAAAAAAAAATAGTTTATATGTACAATAAAGTCCGTAATATAAAAATATTTTGCGGGATTGGTGTAGTGGTATCATGCTTGGCTCCAAACCAAGCGACGGGGGTTCGATTCCTCCATCCCGTGCATTGTTTAAATAGGCTAAAATTAGCTTATTTTTAGTATAGATTATTTA
>CAZMJW010000035.1:0-7348 GCA_964566915.1 uncultured Gammaproteobacteria bacterium | reverse complement strand
GTTTTCATGCCGCGAAAGGAAACCCCAGACTTTAGTCTGGGGAGGAGGTCATTAATCTCGACAGAAGACGAAATCTTATTTACGTCTTTTCTTTCTTTTTTTATTATTTATATTATTAATTAAATTTTGTTTTAAATTATTTTCTGATTGCATTTGTTCTTTTTTCTTGCGATTAATATCTACCTCGATTATTACTGGTCTATCATCTTCTTTGGCGGGTTTTAATCTGACATTAACACTTTGTTTTAAAGTATTATGTGAAATAACTACCCCTCTTGAACCATCTACATTAACTTTAGTCCCAATTGGTGGAAGTTTTTCTGATAACTCCTTATAACCTTCAAATTCGTAAGACAAGCAACACATAAGACGACCACACATTCCAGAAATCCTATCACTACCGCGATGAACAACTTGTTGAACTTCGGCCATTTCTGAGGTAATTGAAGAAAAATCATCGATAAACTTCTTACAACAAAGTTCTCTTCCACAAGGGCCGCAATCACCACTAAGTCTAGCTTCATCACGTGTTCCAATTTGAGTTAATCTAATATTGGCACTAAAATGAGCAGCTAGCTCTTTGACTAAATCTCTAAAATCTACCCTTCCATCAGCGGTAAAAGCAATATTTAAGCGATTTCCAGAATAAGAAAAACAGACATCAACAAGCTTCATTTTTAATTTATGTTTTTCAATTAACTGACGACAATAGTTTAAGGTTTCATCTTTTCTATTTTTTCCAGTCAATCTTTCAATGTCATCAAACTCAGCTAATCTTAAAACCGGTTTTATGTCAGGATTAATTTGATTAGTATCATTAATTGTTATAACCTTTCCTAATTCTAAACCTAGTTCAGTTTCAACAATAACATAATCAGATTTTTTAAGATTACTTATAGATTCGGGTACTTTAAAGCTATAAACCTTATCCCAAGGAGCAAATTGGATTTTGGCAATTTTCATTATGAGAAATTATTAGTTAGATAAACTAAAACGAACAAATTTTAAAACATTTGCTCCAGCTAAAATATCTTTAACTTTTTTCTTATCATCTTTAATAAATTCCTGTTCAACTAAACAAACTTCAGAATAATATTTTCCCATTTTTCCTTCTACAATTCTATCAATCATATCAGCTGGTTTTCCTTCTTTTAGAAGTTGTTCTTTTTGTATTTCTTTTTCTTTTTCAATATCTTCAGAACTTACTTCATCTGATCTAATATATCTTGGATTAGATGCAGCTATTTGCATAGCGACTTCTGAAGCAATATCTTCTTTCCCTTCTTGATCAAGTGAAACAATAGCAGCAATTTTACCTCCTAAGTGAGAATAAGCAGCAACTGATTCTCCAGAAATAATAGCAAAATTATTAATTTCCATTTTTTCTCCAATAGTACCACTTAAATTAGCTAAAGCATCTTCTACACTTTGTCCATTTAAATCAAGTTTTAATAATTCTTCTTTATTCTCTGGTTTATTATTTTTAATTACTTCTAAGATACTTTCAGCCATTTCTTGAAATTTTTCATTTCTAGAAACAAAATCAGTTTCTGAATTTAATTCAAGTATATATGCTTCTTTATTATCTTCTGAAACACTAACTTTAATAACACCTTCATTGGCTTCTCTATCACCACGTTTTGCTGCTTTAGCAATACCTTTTTTTCTTAGAACTTCAATAGCAGCATCAATATCATTATTTGTTTCTTTTAGTGCCTTTTGACAATCAACCATACCTGCGCCGGTTAATTCTCTTAATTTTTTGATAAGTTCCATATATTTATATTTAGTTTATTATTTTTATTTTGCTTGTGATTTTGCTGATAGAACAGCTTTCTTTACAGAATTTAGTATTAATTCAATAGTTTTTGTTGAATCATCATTAGCTGGGATTGGATAATTAACAAGTTCAGGATTTACATTTGTATCACAAATAGCAATAATTGGAATATTTTTTGAAATTGCTTCACGAACTGCAGTTTCCTCTTCTTTAATATCCCAAACAAATAGAGCGTCTGGTAATTTATTTAATTTAACTAAACCTGATACTCTCATTTCAAGTTTTTCAATTTCTCTATCAAAGTCTAGTCTTTCTTTTTTTGTATACTTTTCTAATTTACCCGCGGCTTTCTTTTCAGTTAAGTCTAAGTATTTTTTAACAGATTTCTTAATAACTGGGAAATTTGTTAGATAACCACCAAGCCATTTGCCAACTACATATGATTGACCCATATCTATTACTGCTTTTTTCATTGGTTGAGCTACTTGATTTTTAGTTCCGACAAATAAGATATTTTTATTTTCAGAAACAAGTTTTTCAATAAAATCTAAAGCCTCAGATAATTTTTCTTGAGATCTTCTAAGATCAATAACATAAATACCATTTTTAGCGGTAAAAATGTATTGTTTCATTTTAGGATGCCATCTATTAGTTCTGTGACCAAAGTGCATACCAGCTTTCAACATTTCGTCTAATGTTGGAACATTCTTATTCATATTTTCTTTTTTAAACTCTGGCAGCATATTTGCGCACAGAATTTTTATTACTTCTACTCCTCTACCCTGAATCAGGGAAAGAAATGACAAGAAAACAAGACAAAAAGACTTGTTTTTATCGACAAGGAGTATGATTATTTATAATGCTTAATAATATATAATTTTTAATAATATGTCAATATTTTACTTATTTTTGATAAAAATCTTTAACTTTTTGATTATATTCCTTTATTCTTAAATTATAATTCTCCACATTTTCTTGATATATTTTACTCTTCTCTTCAAACTGAGATACAAGCAAATTATATTCTGGTACCATGTCATTATATTTTGATATCTGATTATTATTTAAATAAGTATCCATTTCAATTTTTAGTATACTAATTCTTTCATTATAATCGTTTAATTCTTGAAGAATTTGAGAAATACTTAAATCTTGTTTATCTAAATAACTATCTAATTCATTAATGTTATTAATCTTATTAATAACTTCTGATAATCCATAATATGTTTTTCCTTCCCTTTCTTGGTATATTTGCATACTACCTAAATGACTAGCCTCAAACATATTATCAAAAGTCGAAGCTTCCTCAGCCTGACCTTCATCTAAATTCTTTGGAACAACACCAAAAGGAAAATAATTAGTAGTTTCAACAAAACAATAGCCTGAATTATTTACTGAATATTCTTTTTCACAGGAAATACCTAAAGCTGAGTGATTTGCTTCAGGAAAATCTAATATAGCTGAACCATATCCTAATTGACGAGCGATAAGGAGTGATAAAAATGTTTTATCTGAACAAACTCCTTTATTTAAATATAATGTTTCATAAGGAAAGTATGGATTTGAATTTGTAATAGTATCAGAAACTTTCAAAAAGTCATAAGGAATATATTGAACCATGGAAATTAAATATTCAAGTAACTGATCATCTTTGAGTCCTAATTTTCTAGCTTCATTAATTAAATTTTCAATACTATTATCACTTTCCGCTTGCTTAAGAAAAATACCATAAAAAGAATCTCTTAAATCAAGAGGTGGATTACTAGAATAATAACTCAACGATTTATCATTATTTCTATAATAGTCGTATAAAGTTGAATTTAATTCTAAATTAATACTTCTATCTAAAGAATTATATTTAAAAGAATAATTTCGTTTAACTAAATTTTCTTCGTTAACTTTTTCTAACTCTACCTTACTAATAATTTTTTCTAAATCATTATTAGTTATTCCCAATCCTAATTCTCTCATTACTCTAAATGCATCAGCTGGTCTGCCTAAATATATTAATTCTAAATTATTTGGATTTACATAATAGGCTTGTCCTTTATCTTCGGCTTGAATTAAAATTCTACCTAAAAGTCTATATGGTACTCCCTGTTTTTTAAATTCATTTATGTCATTATTTGAAACACCTAAACCAAGAGATCTCATTAAGTTAAAGGCGTCAGTGGGTCTGCCTAGATAATACCTTAAATCATCAAGCGGATTTACATACCAAGCTTCACCGTTTTCTTCAACTTGAAGCAATATTCTTCCAGCTAAACTATTAGTGCTTGCTTTAATAAAGTGTTTATTAATTACAAAAAAAGAAAAAGACAAAATAAAAATTACAGAAATTATTTTTATTTTGTTATTTATTATTTTTCTTTTCATTTTATTTAGATTCTGACTTGCTTAAGGTTATAAATAAATCTTTCTTTGGAGCGTGAGGCAAATGATGAACGTCGTTTATAAAAACAATTTTTATATAACCATTCTTGTCAATAATTATTTTAGAAATTGAAGATTGAAATATTTCCATTGATAAAAAACCAATAATATCAGCATTTAAAATACCGGTTAGAAGTCCTTTAATGAAATTGCCATGAGAGAATATAGCTACTCTCTTTCCTTTATTTTCTTTATAAATAGAAGCTATAACTGGTCTAACTTTTGCTTGTATTTTATCTAACTGTTTATCCAATCTTTTGTGATCTGAGAATCTTTCTCTACGTGTTTTTTCGGACATATTAAAATACTTGATCTGAACCCAGTGTTCCCAATGTATTTCATTTAAATCCTCATCAATACAAGCCTCTTTCTTGGTTTTTTTTAAATATAAAGATGCAGTTTCCTTAGCTCTTTGAATGTCACTGGTATAGACCTTATCAATATTCATTTTTAACAATCTATCAGTTAAAAAACGTCTCTGTCTTTTTCCGCTAGAAGATAGGGGCATATTTTTGTCACCTAATTTCTTTTGCTTGTCATAATCAGGATGACAATGTCTAATTAAATAAATTTCAGTATAAGGACTTTTAATTTTAGGCTGGGTTTTGGCGTAGGGTGTTTTATACATTTTATTTCAATTAATTATTAGTATATTCTTGGTATAGCTCAGATACTTTTTTCCAGTTAACAATATTATTTAAAATACCATCAACATAATCTCCTCTTTTATTTTGATAATCAAGATAATATGAATGTTCCCAAACATCTAAACAAAATATTGGTTTTTGCTTATTTATCAAAGGATTTTCCGCATTAGAGCTTTTTTCTATTTTTAAATTATTATTATCTAAAACAAGCCATGTCCAACCAGAACCAAATTGTGATAAAGCAATCTTTTTAAATTCTTCTTTAAAATTTTCTAAAGACTGAAAATTCTCAATAATCTTATCTAACAATTCTTGAGAAATATCTTCAGTTTTTGACTCATCTACAGGGGATAAAACCTGCCAAAATAAATTATGGTTATATACTTGGGCTCCATTGTTAAAAATAGCTTTAAGTTCAGAATTCTTGAAGGAATTTATAATAATTTCTTCAAGACTCATACTCTCCATTTCAGTGTCTTTGATAAACTTATTCAAATTATCTACATAAGCTTGATGATGTTTGCCGTGATGAAAATCTAAGGTTTGAGCTGACATATATGGCTCAAGAGCCTCTTTTGAAAAATTAAGTGTATTTAAAGTAAACATAAATTTAAAATATTGTTAATTATTATTAATTATAAATATATTATAACAAATTTATCAAAATTAGGCCAAATATCAAAAACATTGACAATATTATTAAAATATTATATAATTCATTAGCTATATATAGTTTTTTAACAATCAAATACTTTTAGAAAATGGAGAAAGAATTAAAAAAAAGCGCTTCAATTGCCTTTGTGGTTGCCAATGATCAATTCAGTATTTTAAATGCAGCCATGGTAGCGAAATCCGAAAATCTTTTTTCAGACCCTGGGTTTTCACTCGATCATATTTTTGTAGTTAATTCTCAGCTACTAGCTGAATTAAACCTCAAAAGTTACCAAAAATTATATGTTATTGGATTTACCAAAGAAAATGTCGGTGAAAAATTATTAACCGGATTTCTCTTGGAAAATTACAAGAACCTACATTTTTGGTATTGTGAAAATTCCGTAAATTACGGTTTTAAAACCGTGATGAGAGATGTTATGTCTCAAAACAGCTACATCGGTTATAGTCCTGAATCCTATATTAGTAAGCGGAATTTAAAGATGGCAGACTATATTTATCTGCTAAACACCTATTCGACACTAAAAAAAAGGAAGGGATACAAAACCGAATTAGCCGAAACTTTTAAAAGATCGCTCTATGCTGCCCGAATTTACGATCGCTTGTTTTCCGATAAAAATGAACATAAACCGATTACTCGCAAAATATTGCAAAAATTATTTAAAGTGAGCCTTGGTTATGAATCATTATCGGTAAACAGTATGGTTAAAGCCTATTTCGAAATTAACCAAAACAATCGCCAAGTAAGTGGTTTACAGCTAAATCACTCGAAGATTGGTAAAGTTGAGGTTATTAGGCCAAAAAATGACCTGGTTGACCGCAAAGAATTTTTTAAAAATCTTGGTCAGGTTTCAGCTATAGCTGTAACTGCTCTTGATAAGGATCCAGATGGAAACATATTTGAGGTTTGTTTAAACCAAAAAACAGCCACAAATATTAATTGGAGTGAGATTCCTTATATTAAGAGAATAAATGGTTGCCGCTTTTTAGCAAAAAAGGAATTTGTCCTTGAAAAATAAATGTAAATAGAAGCGCAAAAATCCTCCTCACTCCAAGGAGGTAGCCTGATGTAAAAATCAGGCTTTTTTTATATCTATTTTAAGTATTTTAAATTAAATAGTGCTATAATAAAAACATGAATATAGAAAAAGAAAAACAATTATTAAATAATGGCTATAAATATATTGCCGGTGTAGATGAAGCTGGCCGTGGTCCTTTGGCTGGTCCTGTAGTAGCCGCTTGTGTTATTATTGATAAAGACTTCAACTTTGATGAAAATGACGATTTAAGCATGGTTACAGACTCAAAAAAGCTAAGTCAAAAGAAAAGAGAGAATCTTTTTAAACTTATTAAAGAAAAAGCCAAATCAGTTGAAATTAGTGTAATTTCTTCAAAGGAAATTGATAGAACTAATATTTTAAAAGCTAGTTTAAGTGCCATGAATAAGGCGGTTAATAAATGTAAAATAAAGGCTGATTACATATTAGTAGATGGTAGTTTTAAAATTCCTGATATTAAAATAAAACAAGAAGCAATTCCTCAAGGAGATGCTAAGATATTTACAATTGCTGCCGCTTCAATAATTGCTAAAGTCAGTCGTGATTTTTTAATGACAAAACATGACAAAGAATACCCCAATTATCAATTTGCTAAACACAAAGGTTATGGCACTAAACTTCATTTAGAAATGATAAATAAGCATGGTCCTTGTCCTATACATAGATATAGTTTTGCACCAATAAAGAAAGACTCAAAACCAAAGAATATATCAAAAATTAAAAACAAATAAAGAAAGAAAATATAACTACAAATATAT
>CAZMJW010000034.1:0-7451 GCA_964566915.1 uncultured Gammaproteobacteria bacterium | reverse complement strand
AAATATTTTAGTAAATTTTAATGAAACATGTAGAACTTTAAAAATTGGAGGACAATAAAAATGAAGGAAGAAGAAATAAATAACAGAAAAGAAGAATTTTTTGATATGTATCGCTTTATTTTCAATAACACTTTTCTAAAAGATTTTTTTACCATAAAAAAAGAAGAATATATTGAACCGTTTGTTAAAAAAAGTCCATCTGAAATTATTGTAGCAAAAATGAACGACGCAGAAAAAATTCTTTATACCATTTTGGTAAGGAAATATGTTTATATTAAATCGTTATCAGAACTTTTTGGTATGGAAGAAAAAGATCTTTATGAAATTTTAGAAAGCGAGACTGAAGAGATGAATCAGTTAACTATGTATCACCAAGAGCAATCAGAGTTAATGTATGAGATAAACGAAGAAGATTTTCCTTATGCAGAATGGTCTGAGATGCTGTCAGAAATGGAAAGCTATACAATGATAATTTCGGTGCTAAATTTCATGATTTATCATCGTTTAATGCCTGATTATTATTGCCAACCACCTCTTTTACGTCAAGGATTTTTGATAGTTAAAGAAGCTGGTGAATTGCTTGAAGATGATTCATCTTATGAGGATGAAGAGAAAATCAAGAGTCAAAATTACCCCTTAAACTAAAAAAAGAAAAAAGAAAAGAAAGATTAAAAAAGAAAAAGAAGAAAGAAAGAAAAAAATAAAACCGCTTACAAATAGCGGTTTTTTTTGGAGCCGACTGTCGGACTTGAACCGACGACCTACTGTTTACAAGACAGTTGCTCTACCAGCTGAGCTAAGTCGGCAATTTTGTGCGCCCACTAGGATTCGAACCTAGGACCTTCTCCTTAAAAGGGAGCTGCTCTACCAGCTGAGCTATAGGCGCATATAATACAAACAGCATTAGCCGTTTTTTTGTGAAACTAATAACGAAAATAATAATAACAAAAGATTTTTGATTTGACAAGACCCTGAGTAAAAATTTCAATTTGCTTTTAAAAAAACAATTGTTTAAACTAAATATATATAATATTAGTTAGAGAAGTTATTATATGAAAAAAAATAGTAAAAAAGAACCAGGTTTTCTAATTTATTCTCTTGGTTGTAAAGTAAATCAATATGATTCTTCATCTTTGAGACATAAATTAGAAAATATTGGTTTTAAATATAGTGTAAAAAAACCAGAATTAGCAATTATTAATACTTGCTCGGTAACTAAATCAGCTATTTCTAAAGATAGGCAATTATTTAATAAATTAAATAAAAAATTTCCTAAGGCTAAATTTGTTATCATGGGTTGTTGGCCGGAAACAGACAAAGAGGCCAACAAGTCAGATTCATTTATAAATAAAAATGATATATATTTTTGGGGAGTTGGAAAACATAATCTATTAATCGATGAAATAATTACACTTTTCCCAGATAGTAAATTTAATTTAAAAAATAGAGATAATAGCAAAGTTGTTTCAACTGATAGATCTAGGTATTTTCTTAAAATAGGTGATGGTTGTAATCAGTTTTGTAGTTATTGCATAATCCCGTATGCTAGAGGAAGACTTAAAAGCAGGAGCAGCAGGGAAATACTTAAAGAAGCTCATGAAGCTATTAAAAAAGGGTATAAAGAAATTATTTTGACTGGTATTCACTTGGGTCAATATGGTTATGATAAAAAAGGTAAAGAATTGAATTTAGCTAAACTACTTCAAGAGCTTTTAAAAATAGATGACAAAATCAGATATAGATTAAGTTCTATTGAGGTAAATGAAGTTAGTGATGAATTAATTAAATTGATGAAATCAGAAAAACAAATTTGTCCCCATCTACATATTTCTCTTCAGTCAGGATCAAATAAAATACTTAAGTTGATGAACAGGCCATATACAAAAGAAGAGTTTATTGAAAGAGTAAAAAAGTTAAGAAAAAATATCCCTGATATAGCTATTAGCACTGATATTATTGTTGGTTTTTCTGGTGAAACAATAGAAGATTTTCAAGAGAGTTATGAATTTACTAAAAAGATAAAATTCTCTAAAGTGCATGTTTTTTCCTATTCTTCTCATGAAAAAACAGCTTCATATAAGTTTCCTAATAAAGTTTCAATTTTAGAAATAAAAGAAAGATCGAAAAAATTAAGAAAATTATCAGAAAAACTTGAAAAGAAATATCAAGAAAAAATATTAAAGAAGTATAAGGATAAAAAACTTGAAGTAATTGTTGAGAAAAAAGGGAAGATTATAAAGGGAATGACTAAATACTCTTTTTCTGTTGATTTAAAAGAAGATAATGTTAAATCAAATATTAAAGCAGGAAAGTTAAAATCTGGTGAAATTATTAAAAAAGTTTATACTCAAATAAAAAATGTTTAATAATATTTAATAAAAAAAATTAAGAAGTTTTTAGTAGATTAATTAAATATAGTTTAATAATCAAATGTAATAAAAGCTATCCTAATTGGATAGCTTTTATTAAATAGTATTTTGTTTTAATTAAAATTTTAAAATAAATTGCCAGTTCTTATTTTAAAGGACTATATCCATTGGCAACCTCTGTGCCATCAAAGTAGCCATCACCGTCAGTGTCGGGGTTATGCGGGTCAGTTCCCAATTCTTTTTCTCTTCTATCAGATAATAAATCTCCATCACTATCAAGCTCCCTAGTTGCTCCAGAGTATGTTATTCCTTGTAGAATATTCCAATCAAAAGTAGATGCTGGCATTCTTTTATAAATTGATTTAAATGTTTTAAGAGCAGCTGACTCACTAGCTAAATTTCGGTTTTCTGCTTTTTGTCTTAAACCATATGCCATTACTGTGATAGCTGCTTCATCGTTTTTATTATCAAGATTAGGAATTCTTTTGTAAATCTTTTGAAATTCTTCAAATGCATTTTTTTCAGCTTCTTGACTGGTTTGATTTGGCCATTGTCCGTGACTTATTCTAATTAAGTCTTCATAATCTTCTTCGGTATTTGGTGTTTTATTAAAAGCTGTTTCGTATGATTTTAAAACAGCAGCTCTTTCTCCTGAACCTAATTTTATTGTATCATCATCAACTCCATTGCTAACAAAATTTTCAATTTTAAGAGAAAGAGCGCTTCTTATCGCCCTGGGGTCACTTAAAGGAACACAAAGTGGATTTTCAGGAAAGTAATAACAAATTGAACCTTTGCCTGGTTCAGAGACAGCATTAGATAGATCTTCTCCGGCAATATTTTCACCTTCCAACACACATCTATATGATTGTTTGGTGGATAAATAATTATTTAAATTACCGGCATCTTTCCAGGTGTTTGTTTGCTCTTCTTTATAGGCAACAACCTTAATTGTTTCAGGGTAAAATTTCTTACAATATTCTAATTTATTTTCACGAGAACCAGAAAATCCATCAGAATCAGTAGTCCAAGTATTATTTTCTAAATCCCAGTGCTGATTAACTTTTCCCGGCCAAAACATAACTCGAGGTACATCACGATCTTCTGGTAAAACACTGGTATTGCCAGGTAGTGATTTTAAAGAAAATTTTGCATACACTATTGTGGTTTCTGAAGATACTAAATCTAAATTAGTATTAGCTGAAGTTATTTGTGAGGCCTTATTAGTATTATCTTCATTAAATGACCAACCCTCAAAGGTGGAGTTATCGTTAGCTTCTGCCTGTAATGTAAGGGTTGTATCTTGGCTAATCTTAGTTGTGCAATTGTTGCCACAATTTAAAATAAGATTACCATCTTTTTGAACTGTTATGTTTCCTGATCCGTTTCCACGGCGAAAAATTAAAAAATTATCAGTAGTCGTTTCTGCTTTTATAGATAAAAGTGGAAAAGAAACAAATACAAATAATAAAACAGCTATTATTAATTTTTTGTTGTTTATCATAAGATTATATATTAATTAATTATGTTAGTAAGTATAGTAAAAATTGTAATAAGATTATTTATTAAGAACAAATTGTGTCGAATTATAAATTATTTTTTTGATTTATTTTCTTTTCTAAATCAGCTATCTTATTTTTTAATTCTATCATTTTTATCTCTCTATTAACCATAAATGAATTCATTCTTTCAGAATCTTTAATTTTTAATTCCAAGTCTTTAGTTCTTTCTTTAACTTGTTTTTCTAATTTTTTACTATAGCCTTCCATTTCTAATTTATTCTTTTTTAATTCATTGGTCATATCTTGAAAAGTTTTAGCTAGTCTACCTATTTCATCATTACTTTCTATATCGATATTTTCATCGAGATTTCCTTCACCAACACTTTTAGCGATTTTTTCTAATTTATAGATATTAGTTAAGATAACTTTATTTATCAAAATAAAGATAATAAAATAACAAATAATTAAACTAAAACAGATAAGCAGACCAATATAAATTCCATATTGTTGGGTTTTTTTTGTTAATTCTATTGTTGAAATTTCTTGATGCAATACTGCCACTATCTTATTATTAACAATTAAAGGTGTGGTAATGCAAATAGCTGATTGTCCGTTATATTTTGTTTTTTTAATTGTTTCTATTCCGTTAAATGCATTTTCAATATCATCATTATTAGAAGATATAGATAAGTTATCGGAACCTTCTGTACTAAAAGCAATTGTTCTATCGTTTCTAATAATTTCTGCTAATATAATTTTTTCATCTAAAAGTGCTTCTATTTTTTCTTTGTTTTCAATAGTATCAAAACCTAAATTACCACTTTCCAGTAATAATCTATAAGAAGTAAATCTATTAAGTAGAGACTTATTTTCATCGTTGTACTTTTGATAAACAGCTAACCATCCTATAACTATTAATATAGAAAGAATTGGAATAATTGTTGATAGTAGTATTTTTTGTCTTAAACCTTTCATATGATTTATTTATTATCTATCTCGTTCATGTCATTTAAAATATTATTGTAAGCCTCGTTAGCTGTCATTTCACCATCCATAACAGAGCCTAAATAGATATTAAACTGAAGAGTAAGGTTTTTATACTTTTCTCCTAAAATATAATCAACCGTTTTAGAATCAAAAACATTTCCAGTATACTTATCAGTTATATATGAAATAAAGTTATCATACTGATCTGTTTCTTTGGACACTTCACCAGCCATACTTACATTTCCTTGAATACCTGACGGCGCTTTGGCATAACGTATCCATTTTTCTGCAGAAGCTGGTTTGGCAAATGTCATTAAAAGCTCTATTGCTTCATTTTTTACTGGAGAATTTTTAGCAACAGCAAACATTGGATTATATCCACCAATATAATAATTAATTGGTTGATAAACAGGCATTTCTACCGGAACCATATTCATTGTTTTTTCTGCGTCTATGCCATGCCAGTGGCTATACATCCAACTAGCTCCACAAGCCGTAAATACAGCTCTATCTTCTAATACATAATAACGAGTATCAAACCATGGTAAATCTTTCCATCCAGGTATTAATGGTTTAAATTGACTTAATTTTTCGATTGATTCAAGAACCTTTTTTACAACGAGTAATTTTTTTTCTGATGGTTCAGTGCTTTTTGCTTCATTTATATCATTTATTTCTGAACGAAAAAGACTTTGAAAAATATTCCACGTACTAGGAGCATAACCAATTCCTCCTTTATAATCACCACTATCATAAAGAATTGGAATATTTGTTCCATTTTTCTCATTGTATTCTGATATTTGTTTAAAATAGTTAAAAAGATCATCAAAGGTCATGTTAGAATTTTTAATTTCTAATCCAATTTCATCAGCTAAATTTTTGTTGTAGAAAAGTGGTTGATAAAAACCTTCAATATATGGACCGGTAATTATTCCATTCATATGATTTCTATATTGAGGATCTGATAATATAAAGGGTTTTTGAGAATCGTTGAAAGTGTCAATATTTTCAAAATCGACTAAATGATTTAATCCCCAGTTTTGATCTCCTAATTCATTGGCAATTTCTTGATAATAAAATGGTTCAAGCCAAATTATATCCCATTTAATATCACCAGTTTTAAATTGTTCAATTGTTTCTTCAATTGCACCTATTCGACCACCTTCAAAATCCATATTCCATTTAATATTTGTTTTAATTCCTGGGTTTCTTAATTCAAACTCTTTAATAGTTTCAAGTACAAAATCTTCTCTTAAGTCTTCATTTTTCCAATGTCCTTGCATATTAACTATTTTATTGTCAATTGTTGTATTATCAGTTTTAATTCGTTTGGTTGAGTTAATAACTTCATCATTATTTTTTATTAGAAAGAAAAATAAAATTGCTATTGCTATTGTTGCTATAACAATAATAATAGTCCAAAAAATTTTTTTGTTCATAAAGATTTATATATTTATTAATATATATATTATACCACTAATAAACATAAAACTTAAATTTATTATAAAAAATAATAATTTAAAAGTCTTTAATCTTTTTTAAATTTAAACTTAAAATCATTAAATATTGATTTAAAATATATTGATTAATGGTCAAATTTTTATTTTTAAATCTATTTCTATTACAAAAATCAATATAATCTTTAATGTAATATAGATAAGCTTTACGTGTTCTAGGACTATAATTACCTAAAACAAATTCTTTTTTGATTTTATCTAAAATATTTACCACACATATATAATTAAATTAACTTATTTAAATAATATACATGATGTGTTATGATATATGTATAAAGTTTAGATAAAAAGGAGTTATACGCAATTCCATTTTATGATTAAAACAAATATGCAAAAATCTATTGCTAAATCGTATGACAAAATTGCTCAAGAATATACAAAACAGCATGGTTATGATGAGCAATTATCCATTCCTTCATTAAAGAAATTTTTAACTTTATTGCCGACCAATGCCAGAGTTTTAGATATTGGTTGTGGGGGTGGGCAAGATTCAAAATTTTTAGCTGATAGCGGTTGTTCAGTTTTGGGCATAGATGTTTCAACAGAAATGATCAAGTTAGCTAAAAATTTTGCGCCTAAAACGAATTTTAAAATTGCGGACGTAATGAAAATGTCATCCTCTAATAAATATGACGGCATTTGGTGTTGTCGTGTTTTTCATCACATTTCAATGAATGAACAAGATAAATTTTTAGATAAAATTAAATCCTTGCTTAAAAAAGATGGCATTTTGTACCTTACTTCGGTTGTGAGCGATAAAAAGTCAGATTATGAAGCATTTGATTCCGGAAGTGATGGATTATTAAAAAAACGCTTAGCAGCTAAATCGTTTAAAAAATTACTTGTTCAACGCAATTTTAAAATTCTTAAGTTTAGTTATTGGGTCGGCAAAAAAGGAATGGAGATTTTTGCAAAGAAATCATAAAATGGAACAGCGTATAACAGCGTGTATGAGGCTCAAGAAAAAGTGCGTTAATAATTTTCAAAGGTTGCACTTTTTCTTTCACTCAAATTTCGCCTCCTTTATGATAAAATAATAAGGAAGTCGGCGAAACTTCTCATACACGCGAACGTTA
>CAZMJW010000033.1:1801-7535 GCA_964566915.1 uncultured Gammaproteobacteria bacterium | reverse complement strand
TTATAGTGTCCCATTTGTCCCATTTTTGATAGAATATAGTCATACCCACAAGCCGTTGGAAAGTACTCAGAAACCATCGGATACCCCTTGAAAGTTGAGTTCTAAACCCGAACGGGGTGCGTTTAAGGACTAAGTAATCACTTAGTCTTTTTGTTTTTTATTAAAGTATTTTTATATAATTTGTTATTTACATTGAAATTAGTTAAAGTTAGTATATTGTTTTTAATTTAGCCTTAAAAGAATTTAACATCCAAAATATGACTCAAAAAGATGCTTTAGGGATACTTAAAATAGGAAAAAATGTTTTTTTAACTGGTCCAGCTGGATCAGGGAAGACTTATTTACTATCTAATTATATTAAATATCTAAAAGATAATAGAATTAAAGTGGCTATTACTGCTTCAACTGGATTAGCCGCTACTCATCTTAATGGTCGAACTATTCATTCATGGTGTGGAATGGGGATTGAAGAAAAAATGGATGGAAAAAAAATTAACAACTTAAAGGATGATGAGGACGTATCAAATCGTGTTATAAATTCTCAAGTATTAATAATTGATGAAGTTTCTATGTTAAATGCTAGTCGCTTAGATTTGGTTAACAATATATGTCAAGCTTTAAGACAAGACATGCGACCTTTTGGAGGTTTGCAGGTTGTTTTATGCGGTGATTTTTTTCAATTACCTCCAGTTGCTAGAAATAATCAAGATGGGCGCTTTGTGGCTGAATCTTTGAGTTGGAGTAATATGGATTTAAATATTTGCTATTTAAATGAACAATATCGTCAAGAAGATGAGAAACTTTTAAAAATATTAAAGGCAATTAGAAAGAATGAAATTAATGATAATATCATTAATATGTTAAATGAAAGACTTAATAAGCCAATTAAATCTATTATTAAGCCAACTAAACTACATACTCATAATAAAAATGTTGATATAGAAAATAGTTTAGAGTTAAATAAATTAAATGGAAATGAGAGAAAGTATCAAATGTCTAGTGAGGGTGTTTCTCAGTTAATTAAAAGTTTAAAAAATAATTGTTTAGCACCTGAAGAATTAACTTTGAAAAAAGATGCGGTTGTGATGTTTATTAAAAACAACTTTCATAAAGGTTATGTAAATGGAACTTTAGGAAAGGTTGTAGATTTTGACTTTGAAAATGACTTGCCAGTAATTGAAACACTAACTGGACGAAAAATTGTTGCTGAAAAAGAGACTTGGGTTATAGAAGAAGGAAGTCAAGTTTTAGCTTCTGTTAGTCAAATACCGCTTCGTTTAGCTTGGGCAATAACAGTTCATAAAAGTCAGGGAATGAGTCTAGATTGTGCTGAGATGGATTTAAGAAATACTTTTGAATATGGTATGGGCTACGTTGCCTTGTCTCGAGTCAGAACTCTTAAGGGAATGAAGCTACTAGGAATTAATGACAAGGCTCTTCAGGTTAATAAGAAGGTAATAGACTTGGAAAAGGTTCTGTTAAGTGAGTCTAAAAAAAGTTTTATAGATTATAAAAAATTAGGTAAAAAAATAATAAAAATAAAGCAAGATGAATTTATAGAAAACATTAATGAAAAAACAGGCTTAAACTTTTTAGGCATTTAAATATACAAATAATTAATTAGTTATTATTTAATATTAGTAAAAAAATAGCAATGATTAAGTTCACTCACATATTGGACTCCTAGGGAAGTAATAATATTTGTTTAAGTAATAAAATAATTCTTAAGTTCTTCCAAAATAGAGTGCCATGACATTTTCTGTGAAAGGTACCCGAATGTTTAGGGTGGTTCGATACCCACAAGGGCGATGCACCCTGAAGGGAATCGAAATTCACAGATTTAAATGAATTTATCAAAAGCACCTTTTAAAGAAGGTGTTTTTTGATTTTTTCTAAGGGTTTTTTGTATAATGATATTTTTATTTAATATTTAAATAAATATTATGTCTTATTTGATATTATGATTAATAAATAATTACTTGACGTATTGGTTATCATATGATAATCTTAAGATAATATAATGATAATCAATAGACATATGAATAAACAAAATAAAACAGTTAGTTTAAGAGAATTGAGGGAAAAAACCGCTGATTTACTTCAAGAAATTGATAAAGGACAATCATATACGGTATTTAAAAGATCTCAACCAATATTTAAAATTTCTCCACTTAATGAAGATGAAAGATGGGAAGAAGTGGTAGATTTTACTAAAATTAAAAAAGGAGGAGTTGATATTGATGATATTTTAAGCCGAGTTTGATATATGGATAAAATAACTAAAGCTTTAAAAAAGTTATCTTTAAATGAGCAAAAACAACTAAAAATTATTTTAATGAAGATTAAAGAAACTAAATTTGAGGGGCTTGATTTAAAAAAGTTAAAAGGGAGAGATAATATTTTTAGAATTAGAAAGGGAAGTTTAAGAATTATTTTTTTATTAAAAAATAAAAACATAAGAATACTTTCTGTTGAGAGAAGGAGTGATAATACATACTCTTGACAAATATTAATAATATATGTATATTTGATCGGTAGCTTCTAGATTGGATATATCGGGTTTAATATATCATGGTTTATAGGCTAATTAATTAATTTAGTCTAAAAACTATAATATGAAAAATTTTAAAGAACTCGGTTTAAACGAGGAGATTCTTAAAAGTTTAGCTGAGCTAAACTATGTTGAAGCAATGCCTATTCAAGAAAAGGCAATCCCATTTATTTTAGAAAAAAAACAAGACTTAATTGGTCTTGCGCAAACTGGAACTGGAAAGACAGCGGCTTTTAGTTTGCCAATAATTCAAAAGATTGTTCCGAATAAAAATATTCAAGCATTAATACTTTGTCCAACAAGAGAATTGTGTTTACAAATAAGCAAAGAAATCAGTGCTTTTTCTAAATACAAAACCGGATTAAAAGTAGCGACAATATATGGTGGAGCAAGAATTGATACTCAGATAAGAGAATTAAATAGTGGAGTAAATATCGTTGTTGGTACTCCAGGAAGAATGGGAGATATGATTAGAAGAAAAGTAATACATTTAGATAAAATAGATTTCTTGGTTTTAGATGAAGCTGATGAAATGTTAGATCTTGGTTTTAAAGAAGAACTTGATAATATCCTTGAAAAAACTCCTAAAGAAAAACAAACCCTTCTTTTTTCAGCTACTATGTCAAATGTAGTTAGAAAAATTGCTAGCAAATACATGAACAAACCACAGGAGATTAGTGTGGGAAAAACAAATGAAGGAGCTGATAATGTTAGTCATCAGTATTTTTTAGTTAAACCAAGAAGCCGTTTTGAGGCTTTAAAAAGAATTATTGATTTTGAACCTGAAATTTATGGAATTCTTTTTTGTCGTACTCGTCATGAAACTCAAGAAATAGCAGATAAGTTAAAAGAGAGTAAATATTCTAGTGAAGCTTTACATGGTGATGTTTCACAAAATATACGTACTCAAATAATGGATAGATTTCGTAAACGCAAAATTCAACTACTTGTTGCTACTGATGTAGCTGCTAGAGGAATTGATGTAAACGATTTAACTCATGTAATAAATTTTAATATACCTGATTCAAGTGAAGCCTATGTCCATCGTAGTGGAAGAACCGGTAGAGCAAATAAAAGCGGATTGTCAATTTCAATTATTACCCCTTTTGAAGAGAGGAATATAAGAGTCTTAGAAAAAAGAATTGGCAAGAAGTTTGAATTAAAAAAGATTCCAAGTGGAAAAGATATTTGTCAAAAACAAATCACTAGTTTGGTTGATAAAATAAAAAATAGTGAAAGTGATGAAAAAGAAATACAAAAATATCTAAGAGGAGCAGAAGAAAGTTTAGAATCTTTAACTAAATCAGAAATAATTTCTAAATTCTTATCATATGAATTTAATCATTTCTTAAACCAATACAAAGATTTGGATGATTTGGAGGATGTAAAAAGTGGAAGTAAGCTTTCTAAAGAAAGAATGTCTAATGATAATTTGGTAGATGTTAAAATAAACGTAGGAAAAAATGATAAATTTGATGTTAAAACTCTATTTCGTTTAATTAATTCATCAAAAGAATTGAAAGGAGCGGAAATTGGAAAAATTAGTATTGAAGAAAATTATACAATTTTTGGTTTAGAAAAAAATAGATTAAATGATTTTGAAAAATCATTTAGAAGAATTAGTTTTGCGGGAAAATTCTTAAAAACAGAAATTGAAAATGTGAAAAATGATAATAGATCTACAAGAAGACCGACTAACAGAAGATCATCTGATAGAAGATTAGATACTAGAGGTTCAAGAAATAGGTTTAGAGGAAATAAAAGAAATAAATAGTTATATTGATTTATTAGATAATTGTGTTAATTTAAATAGAAATTAATAGTACATTTATAACTAAAAAATAATAAAGATGAAACTAATATCTTTTAATGAAATTCTAAAAGGAGAGAGGTTAACTCTCAAGGCTACTAAACCAGATATTAAGTTTGCTACTGACTATTTCAATTTGGTTGAAAAAAATCATTTTCATTTAAGAAAATGGTTGTCCTGGGAAAAGGGAATGAAAACCCCAGAAGATGCCCTTAAATATTTCTTTGAAAAAGAAGAAAAAACTAAAAACAAGGAAGTAATTGAATATGGGATATATGTTCAAGGTGAATTTATTGGAAATATTTCCATGTTTAGTATTAACCTTGAGCATAGTTCCTGTGAAGTCGGTTATTGGATAACTAGTGATATGACTGGGCATGGAATTGTTACCGAGGCGGTTAAAATATTGGAAAAAGAAGTTTTTTCAAATTGGCAACTAAACAGAATTCAGTTAACTTGTGATCCGGAAAACATCGCTTCAATTAAAGTAGCAGAGAAATGCGGTTTTCTCCTAGAGGGTTTAAAAAGAAAAGACTTTTTTAGTCCTTACTTTAATCACTTTAGAGATACTCTTATTTTTTCAAAACTAAAAAGTGATGAAATCTAAAAGAAAAAAACCAGGTTTACAATATAACCTGGTTTTCTTTATATTTAGATACAATCTTTTATTTTTTTTATTATTCTCTTACTCCATGGGCTTGACTTTCGTTATATCCAGCACTACTAATTTCAATAAAATCAGCTTTTCCTTTTAACTCTTCAATAGTTTTTGATCCAGTATAGGTCATACCTGAAGCTAGTCCGCCAAGAAGTTTATGAATAAGGGGATTAATAGAGCCTTTATATGGCGTCTTAGTCATTTCTCCTTCAACATGGACTACTTCATCAACCTTTGTTCCGTCTAACTTCATTTTTTTGACAGTAGCTAAATAACTAGCCATTCCACGATATTCTTTAAATTTTTGTCCATCTATTTCAATTATTTCTCCCGGACTCTCTAAAGTTCCTGCAAACATTGAGCCAGACATAATACAGTCAGCTCCAGCCCCTATTGCTTTGGCAATATCACCAGAATTTTTCATGCCACCATCAGCGCACAAAGGAACTCTTCCTTGAGATGCTTCATAGACATCCATAATGGCAGTTATTTGTGGAACCCCAGCTCCCGCCATGATTCTAGTAGTACACATTGATCCGGGACCAATACCTATTTTAATAGAATCAGCTCCTTTGCTGATAAAATATTCGGCCGCATCTTTGGTGGCTACATTTCCCACCATTACATCAATATTGGGATAATTATTTTTAATATATTCAAGAGTTTTTCCAGTTCTTTTTGAGTGGCCATGAGCGACATCAAGTACAATAATATT
>CAZMJW010000033.1:0-1791 GCA_964566915.1 uncultured Gammaproteobacteria bacterium | reverse complement strand
CAACCCCGGCTTTAGACAGTGCTTTTATTCTTTCTTCAAAATCCTTAACCCCAATAGCAGCGGAAGCAATCAAATTTTCGGCTTTTACTTTTTTTACTTCTTTTGCTTGATCCTCAATTGTCATAAAGCGGTGAATAACCCCAAGTCCACCAAGTTTCCCAATTGCTATAGCCATTTTACTTTCACAAACAGTATCCATATTAGCAGCAATAATTGGAATATCTAGATAGAAATTTTTTGTTACTTTTGTTTTAAAACTTACTTCTTTACGGGAAGCAATTTTGTTATATTTTGGAACAATTAAAACATCATTAAATGAATATCCTTTGCCAATTATTCTTGCCATATTATTGTTGTTAATTTTTAAAACCTTTTATATTATGACTACTAAGAAGGAAAAAGTAAAGAAAGCTTGACAATGCTGTATAATTGTTGTTAATATCACTAATTATCGAACCTTAAAATATATAAAAATGGGATACATGGCAAAAGTATTATTACTGATAATTTTTACTTCAGTTATTTTGGTGTTAGTATTAATCTACCTGTATTACTTATACCAAAAGAATAATCAAAAATTAAAAATTAGGTTATACTTAAGTATTTCACAGGAAAATAATCGAGATTTTTTCAGAATTGTTTATTGGGTTGATTATTTGTCTCTTAAAGAAAAAAATGTCTTTAAACCAGAAGAGTTGGAAAGAGCGATTATTGAAAAGTTTAAAGATGATTTAAGGGATTATGAATCTTTCTATTATTTGTATAATAAAGTTGTTAGAATTGCTGGACGTAGAGGAAGAAGATTGTTTAAATTGTTAATAAAAGCGGCTAGCGAAAAAGATTTGAATTTTTGGCCAAAAGTATATATACAATCAATTGTTGGAAAAACAATAGGACATCTATACTTAGAGAGAATAATGGAACAGTTGCCCGAAAATTATCGTGAAATAGTTTATGAAAAATGTTTAGAAAGAATTAATTTCTATTTGAAACAAAGTCATGAACTTAAAGCTAGTAAATTAAGAAAAACTTTAGAGATTGATCGATCAGTTTTTCAAATTAAACTAGAAAAAATCCAGTAAAACTATAGTTAACCCGACTTTAAAATAAGGTCGGGTTTTTTTGTGTTTTTTCTTATAATTGCTATGATATAATTATTAGATAAAAATAAATAAACAATATGAAAAAAATAATAATAATTCCTATTTTTATTTCGTTTCTATTTCTCTCAGCTTGTTCTATAAATAATAAAGACATTAATATTTTTAATGTAGAAAAAAATGGTTCAGATAAAGAGAATAGTGAAGAAATAATTGAGGAAGTGCATGAGAATAATAATAAGGATGAAAGTAATATTTTAGATAAAGAAGAATCTGAGATAAGTGAAGGCGAGGAAAAACAAATAAATGATGAAAGTTTTAAAACAAATAATCTTGAACTTGAAGGAAAAAATAATAATAAGGATGAAAGTAATGTTTCTATAATAGAGAATATTAAAATAAGTCCAAGTTTTTCTAAAGCAGAAATTTCTAAGAAAGCAGAAGATTTTGCTAATAATTATTTAGCTGACAAAGGAACAAGTGTTGTTGTAAAAGATGTTGTACTTGAAGATTGTTTATACAAACTCGAAATACTTTTAGGTGATAATATAATATATTCATATTTTGATAAAGATACCGAAAATTATTATCCCCAAGCTTTAAATATTGATGAAATTAGCTCTCAGATAAGTGAAGAAGGAAAAAAGTATAGCGAAAATGAAATAAAAGAAAGAGTTAGTGCTTTTATTAA
>CAZMJW010000032.1:0-7748 GCA_964566915.1 uncultured Gammaproteobacteria bacterium | reverse complement strand
CTTGGACAGCGTTAATATATGCTTCCATTTTAACAATTGCCGTTTTCATAAGAATTATTGGCAAAAAGAATTTGTATAAGTCGAGCTTAGAATAAAAAACAACGCATCAAACATAAAGTTTGATGCTTTTTTTTATTAAAATTACTTATTAATTATTTTAAAATTAAAAAACACTTTTTGTTTGAGTATGAACTGAGCTAATACAAATAATTGTTTTGTTTTGAAATATTTGCTATAATTTAAACATAAATAATATAAATTAATATTAAATCTATGAAAAAAGGTAAAAACGCTTTAATTATCTTCATTTTCTTAATTTTGGCTTTACTTTTATTAGTAATTTTAGTGCCAGCAGCGATGAAGAATAATGAAGTAGAAAACTTAAACAATGAGGAAAACAGTAATTTACAAGTTGAAGAAAATGTAAATACTGATAATTCTATAAATACTGATAATCCAATTATTGGAGAAGATGTAGTTGGTGAAGAAGTTTTTAATGTAGAAAGTGGTGCCACTTTAGAAGAAGAAAGGGAATTAGAAATTGGAAGAAGGATTAATGATTATGCTCCGATAAAAACAAATGAAGATAGTGATGTAGAGATTGTTAGTATTGAATGGACAGGTGAAAACAAGGCCTTGGTGGAGTATAAAGATACAGAAACATATTTTGCTGAATTTGAGTTTAGCCCTAATACTCCTATTATTACCTTATCTACTCAAATAGTTCAGGAAGAAGAATAATTTATGAATAAAATTTTTCTTTATAATTCTTTAAGTCGCCAAAAAGAAGAATTTAAATCTATTAATCCGGGCCACGTCGGTATTTATACCTGTGGCCCTACTGTTTATAATTTTGCTCATATTGGTAACCTTCGAACATATTTGTTTGAAGATTTTTTAGTTAGAGTTTTAAAGTATAACGGATATAAGGTTAAAAGAGTAATGAATATTACTGATGTTGGACATTTGACTGATGATATGGATATGGGAGAAGATAAGGTTGAAAAAAGATCTAAACAAGAAGGAAAAAGTGCTTTTGAAATCGCTAATTTTTATACCAATGCTTTTAAACAAGACTTAGAAATTTTAAATATAATTAAGCCGGATGTTTGGTTAAAAGCCAGTGAGACAATTAATGAGCAAATAGAGTTAATAAAAAAATTAGAAGACAGAGGTTTTGTATATAAAACTTCAGATGGTCTATACTTTGATACATCAAAATTTCCTGAGTATAATAAACTAAACCATCTAAATTTAGAAGAATTGAAAGAAGGAGCGAGGGTTGAAAAAAATAGTGAAAAAAGAAGTCCAAGTGATTTTGCTCTTTGGAAATTTTCACCAAGTGATAGTCAAAGACAAATGGAATGGAGTTCTCCTTGGGGAAAAGGTTTTCCGGGTTGGCACATAGAGTGTTCTGCTATGAGTTTGATGGAGTTGAGTGATAGTTTGGATATTCATTGTGGAGGAATGGATCATATAAATGTTCATCATAGTAATGAAATTGCTCAAAGTGAGGCAGCAACCGGTAATAAGTTTTTTAATTATTGGCTTCATGGCGCTTTTTTAAATATTTCTGGAGGAAAAAAAATGGCTAAAAGCTCAGGTAATTTTTTAACCCTAGAAAATGCACTATTAAAAAAGGGAATAAATCCTCTAGCGTATCGATATGCTGCTCTTCAAGTTCATTATCGAAAACCGATGGAATATAGTGAAGAGTCTTTTATTCAAGCAGAAAATGGTCTTGACAATTTACGCAGACAATATTTAAATATTAAAAATAGTGTTTATTCAAAGGGTAGGGTAGATGATTATTATAAAGAGCAATTTAGATTAGCGATAAATGATGATTTAAATATGCCCCAAGCTTTAGCCTTGGTTTTTTCTGTTTTAAAGTCAGATTTAAGCCCGGATGATAAAATAGCAACAATTAATGATTTTGATAAAGTTTTAGGTCTTAATTTAGATTATCAAGATAAAAATCTGCAAATACCTGAAGAAATAAAGGACTTAGCTAAAGAAAGACAAAAGGCTAGAGAAGAAAAAGATTTTAATAAATCAGATAAATTGAGAGATGAAATATTAAATAAAGGCTATATTATTGAAGATAAGACGGATGGTTATTCAATTATAAAGAAATGAAAGATAATTTTTGGGAAAAACTAAAAAAAAGAAACCGGCCAATTTTAGCTTTAGCACCGATGGCCGGTTTTTCTGATTCTCCTTTTAGACAAATTTGTAAGAAATATGGAGCTGATGTTTTATACAGTGAAATGGCATCAGTTGCTTCTCTGTATTATGCTTCTTTGGAAAAAAAGAGTGATAGAGAAATTAAAAAGACTATGTCTCTTTTAAAATATAATCGTCTTAAAGAAAGATATTATGTTGTTCAACTTTTTGGTTCTAATCCTAAACATTTTGCGGTTGCTACAAGAATAATTACGGAAAAAATTAAACCAGACGGTATTGATATTAACTTTGGTTGTCCGGTACCTAAAATTATAAAACAGAAAGCCGGTTCAGGTTTAATGATGGACTTAGATAGATCAAAGGAAGTGATAAAAGCAGTTTTAGATAATACTAATTTACCAGTTTCTGTTAAAATAAGATTACAAGTTAAAGATATTTCTTATCTTGATTTCATTAAAAATATTTCCGATTTAAATATTTCAACAATAATGATTCATGGTCGAAGCTTAAATCAAGGTTTTGCTGGAACGGTCGATTATAAAAAAATTAAAGAAGTAAGAAAGCATTTTAAAGGAGTAATATTGGTTAATGGAGGAATAAATAGTTTAGAGATTGCTAATAGAGCATTGATAGATAGCCAGGCTGATGGTTTGGGCTTGGCTCGGGGCGTATTAGGAAGACCTTGGCTTTTTAAAGAAATTAAAGAACAAAAAACAATTAATAAAAATCGCCAACAAATATACAAATTAATATATAGACATGCAAAACTATATTTAAAATTAAAAGGTGATAGATCTTTTGTAGAACTTAGAAAAAATTTAGTTTGGTATTTATCTGGTTTAGATAATGCATCTAAAATTAGAGAAAAGATAACTAAGGCTAATAATTTAAATGACATAAAAAAAATATTATAATTATATGTTGTTATATATAGACACAACTTTTAATGATAAAATAGAAATTGCTTTATTTTCTCAAATGAATAAAAAATATTCATTGCTTTCACGAAAAGAAATTCCTGCTAACAGACAGCAATCAGAAAAATTATTACCAGGTATTATTAATTTACTTAAAAAAAATAGTAGCGATTTTAAAGATTTAAAAATGATTGCAGTTTCTAATGAAGGAGGAAGTTTTACTTCTCTAAGAATCGGTGTTGTTACCGCTAATGCTTTAGCTTATGCTCTTGGTATAAAAGTCAGGGCAGCTATTCTTAAAAACAAGGAAATAATTTTTAAAGAAAAAGGTTTTATTAAAATTAATAAGCATGAAATTGTTGAAGCAATATATAATAAAGAAGCAAGTATTGGATAATTCGCCTGTGGATAACTTTTAGAAACTAAATTTAAAAAATAAAATACTTTTAAACAAGCACTTATAAATAAGTGCTTTTTTATATAAATTTGGCTAATATAAGCTGAACAATAAGTGTTGACCTAAGGGTATAAGTGGTGTATAATTATACTTGTAAGGTGATTGGTGGGGAATTAAGGTGAATAAAAATATGTTCATCGGCGAATACCGACACAATTTAGATAGTAAAGGACGAATAGCTATTCCAGCTAAGTTTCGTTCTGTTTTGAAAAAGGGAGCAGTTGTGACCAAGGGTCTTGATGGCTGCCTTTTTTTATATTCTAAAGAGGAATTTTTAAAGATAGCAAAAAATCTTTCCCAACTTCCAATTAGTCAAGCAAGAGCAAGAGCGTTTAGTCGTCATATGTTAGCCGGAGCAATGGATTTAGAATTTGATAATCAAGGCAGAATTACTTTACCGGAATATTTAAGAAATTTTTCTCTTTTAAAAAAAGGAGTTATTATTGCCGGACTTTATGATCATTTAGAATTATGGAATGAGGATTCATGGAATAAGTATAAGAAAGAGGCAGAAAAAAATAGTAATTCAATTGCTGAGGAATTAGGAAATTTAGGAATATAAAATGGAAAATAAAGAAGATAAAAACAAAAAATATTTTCATATACCGGTAATGTTAAAAGAGGTTATTGAGGAGTTAAATTTACAAGAAGGAGAGAACTATATTGACTGTACTTTAGGAGGAGCGGGATATACTGCGAATATTGCTGAAAAGATTGGATCAAAGGGAAAAGTATTAGCTCTTGATTTAGACGATTTAGCCTTAAGAAACGCTCAAGAGATATTAAAAAATAAAGGACTTAAAAATGTAATATTAGTAAAAAGTAATTTTAAATATTTAGATGAAGTAAGTGAAAAGTTTTTTAAAAAAGATATTAAATTTGCTGGTATAGTATTTGACTTGGGATTATCATCAGCACAACTTGATGATGAAAGTAGGGGTTTTTCTTTTAAAGGAAATAGACCGCTTAATATGGCCTTTGGAGAAAATGAGAATGTTTCAACTGAGGAAATTATAAATAATTATTCATTAGAACATTTAACACAAATATTTACTGATTTTGGAGAAGAAAAAAAAGCTTATCATATTGCTAAGAAGATAGTTGAAGAAAGGAAGAAAAAAAGAATTGTTAATACAAATGATTTAGTGAAGATAATTGAGGAAGTAAAACCCTTTAATTTCCGTTCCAAGATTCATCCAGCAACTAAAATATTTCAAGCACTTAGAATGGAAACAAATGAAGAGCTAAAAGTATTATCCGAAGCCCTTCTAAAAGCTGAAAACAAATTAAAAAAAGGAGGACGTTTAGTAGTCGTATCATTCCATAGTGGAGAAGATAGAATTGTTAAAAATTTTTTGAGAGATAGAAAAAATATCAGTTTCAAAATTTTACATAAAAAACCAATTGCCTGCAGTGAAGAAGAAGCTTATAACAATTCAAGAGCGAGGAGTGCGAAATTAAGAAGTGCGGAAAAAATTTAATAATTTTCAATTTATATAAAGATAAAAATATGAACAAAAAAAGATTTGAAAACCAAGATTTAAATCAAAAAAAAGGTCAAACAAAAAAGACTTATTTAAAGATTGTTAACTCATTTCTTCTTTTAACCTTTTTGTTTTGTGGCGGATTTTATCTTTTTAATATTAATCAAATTACCGTTCAAGGTTTTGAATTGCAAGAAAAAAAGAATAATTTAGATTATTTAGCTGAAAAAAATAGAAGCCTTGAAGACGAGGTTAATGCTAGTCAGTCATACTATGCTTTTAATGACAGGATTGATGACTTAAATATGGTTGAAGCAAAGGATGTTATATATTTAACAAGAAATGATCAGGTTTTAGCTAAAAAATAAATAGTATACCTGTTTAAAATTAATTATGTGGGTAGGAAAAAATAAAAACAGGATTAAAAAACAAAATTCTAAACTTGGAGTAGGTCGCTGGCGTATTGTTGTAGCGATTGTTTTTTTATTTTGTTTTTCTTTAATATATCAATTATTTTGTTTACAAGTTAAAGATGGTGATTTATATAAAGCGCGAGCTTCTAGACAACATGAGTATTCCAGTTTGCTAACTCCGCAAAGAGGAAAAATATACTTCAAAGAAAAAAACATAGAAGATGAAAAATTATATGCTATGGCAACTAATAGAGATATGGCAACAATATATGCAATTCCTAAAGACGTTTTAAATGCAAGAGAGTTGGCAATAAAATTCTATAACTTTTTTGACAAGGAAGAGCTAGAGAAAGAGATTATAAAAAACAATTTAGAAAATGATTTAGATAATGAAATTATTATTCCCACTTCAACTTCAGAAACAATAATTAATAATTACTTAAAAAGATTTGATAAGCCAAACGATGCATATGAGCCTCTTAACAAAAGAATACCTATAGAAGATTTTTTAAAGCTTCATTTAAACTTACTTAAAGATAAATATAAAGACGGTGAAGAGGAAAAAGAAGGGGCGATATATAAATATTTAAAAGAAGAAAAAGAATTAAATATTGATAAGGATATTTTGTTGGAAGATTTAGAGTATAGAAATGGAAAAGTATATTTAAATATTAATAAAGATGAGAGTGTATCATTAAATATTCCCGGTATTGGCTTTGATATTGGTAGTTATAGATATTATCCTGAAGATGAACTTGGTTCACAATTATTTGGTTATGTTAATTATTTTGAAGGTGAAGCTAAAGGACATTACGGTTTAGAGGAATTTTTTAATACCGAACTATTTGGTAAGTATGGATCAATTGAAACAGATATTGGGGCGGGCAATATTATGATTGCTAGTGATAGAAATTATGAAGAACCAATTAATGGAGCCGATCTTATTTTAACAATTGATAGAAGTATTCAAACATTTGCTTGTGAAAAGTTAGAAGAAGCTGTTGAAAAACATGAAGCAGAAGGTGGCTCGGTTATAGTTATTGAACCACAAAGTGGAGCAATCATAGCTATGTGTTCTGAGCCAGATTTTGATCCAAATAATTATTCCGAAGTTGAGGATATTAGTGTTTATAATAATCCAAACATTTTATATCAATATGAACCAGGTTCTGTGTTTAAGGTGATAACAATGGCGGCAGCAATTGATATGAATAAGGTAAAGCCAAGTACAACCTATAAAGACGAGGGTCAGATAATGATAGAAGGTTGGCATAAACCTATTAAAAATTCAGATTTTTCTTCTAAGGGTGCTCACGGAATTGTTGACATGAACTATGTTTTAGATAATTCTCTTAATACTGGAGCGATATTTGCAATGGAAAAAACAGGTGTTACAGATTTTACAGATTATGTTAAAAATTTTGGTTTTGGTGAAAAAACTGGGGTTGAGCTTGGATCGGAAGGAAGTGGAAATATTGCTAACTTGTTGAAGAATAAGGTTAAAAAAATTGATGCGGCAACCGCCTCATTTGGTCAAGGAATTGCTGTTACCCCATTACAGATGGTTATGTCATATCAAGCGATTGCTAATAAAGGTAATTTAATGAAACCATATATAGTTGATAAGATTAAATATAGTGAAAGAGATGAAGTAATTAATCCGAAAAAAGTAAGACAAGTAATATCTGAAGAAACAGCGGACACAATGTTAGCCATGTTAGTTAATATTGTGGAGAAGGGCCATTCTCAAAAAGCCAAGGTTGATGGTTATTATGTTGGAGGAAAAACCGGTACCGCTCAAATTGCAACAGTTGGAGGATATAAGGTCGGGGAGTATATTCATACCTTTATTGGTGTTGCACCAATTGAAGAGCCAAAATTTGTTATGTTAACAAAGATTGACAGCCCAAAAGATGTGCAGTACGCTGAAGGTTCGGCTGTTCCTTTATGGCAAGATATTGCTGAGTTTATTTTAAAATACTATCAAATACCGAAGACCAGATAAATAATATATGAAAAAAATACTTGAATTAAAACTAAAGATGTTGGCTAAATTAATTCTTTGGCGACAAAAACCTAAAGTAATTGGTATTTCTGGTTCGGTTGGAAAAACCAGTGCTAAAAATGCTATTTATCATGTTTTAAAAAATAAATTTAGGGTAAGCGGGGGGATAAAAAATTATAATAATGAGATTGGATTACCATTATCAATTATTGGCAAAGAATCTCCTAAAAAAAATATTTTAGCTTGGTTAATATTGTTTATAAAAGCCTTTTCTTTGATTATTTT
>CAZMJW010000031.1:0-8315 GCA_964566915.1 uncultured Gammaproteobacteria bacterium | reverse complement strand
ACCGTTGGTACAAACTTTACTGACGTAGCTTTAAATGATGCTTCCGCTGGAGCAAGTTCAGCTAATTATGTAGTTGATACTTTAGCCCCAGCCCTTACTTCTGTTATCTCTGACGCAACTGAAGTAGGCGTGTTAAAAATCGGCGAAACTATTACTTTCACTGTTACTCCTACTATTAGTGAAGATAATTTAACAATTACTCCTGTTATTTATAATGGAGGTACACTTACTTGGGCTACAGCTGATTCAGGTGTAACTTATACTGCTACCTACACAGTTGAAGATGGACAAGATGATCAAGCTTCAGCTCTTCAATTAATAGATGTTGCCGCTACCGATGCTGCGGGCAATACTGGCACAACAATTGCTGGCACTAATGTCGTTAAAACTATTGACGCTAATTCTCCAACTGTTACTAGTATTATTTTAGATGACTCTGCTTTGAAAATTGGCGATACAACAACAGTTACTATCACTATGAGTGAAGCAGTTGCTTCATTTGATAATGATGATGTTACTATGTCAAATGGAACATTAAGCGCTCTTTCAAGTGCGGATGGTGGTATTACTTTTACTGGCACATTTACTCCTACTGCAGACACTGAAGAGGCAACTAATGTAATTACCGTTGGTACAAACTTTACTGACGTAGCTTTAAATGATGCTTCCGCTGGAGCAACTTCAGATAATTATGCAATTGATACAAAAGCCCCAACTGTCAACTCTGAGGGTATAGTAGGTGTAACTATGCAAACTGCTGATGACACCATCGCTATAAATTTTAGTGAAAATGTCTGGCCAGTGAGTGGTGCTTGGTCTACTGATCAATTTCAAGTTAGTAGTCCAGCAGGTACGACTCTTAATTTGACAGGTGCTACATTCTCAGAAGAAGTTGGCACAAACTATGTACAGATTATTTTAGCTGAAGATGTTTCTGATTCAGGCACCTATTTAGTTAATGGTAATGATATCGTAGTTACTCCAATAGATAGCTCTGTTAGAGATGTTGCTGGTAACTTTTTAGCCACAACTGCAGTTACCAGTGATGACTTAATTAGTGGGGATGTTGTAGCCCCAATCTTATCTTCAGTTGTATATAGTCAAATTGGTGGCGGAGTAATTACTTATGTTAAGCCTTATGCTCAAGTATTAATTACAGCTACTTTCAATGAGGATATGATTAATACCCCTACTATTGTAATAAATGCTCCTGGAGAAGTAGCCGATGTTAGTATTCAAAGTATGACTAAAGTGTCTAACACTGTTTGGACTTATGCATGGACAGTGGTTAATGATGCTGCTGTAGAGGGAACAGCAAATATTACTTTTGCTGGCTCTGATTTAGCAGGTAATACTTATACTGAACTAGGTAATTCCATAGTGATTGATTCTGCTGCACCTTCAATATCTGCCTTTACAGCTGAAAATATCACAGCAACTAGCGCTATTTTAACTGTTACTACTAATGAAAATGCTACTTGTAGATTTGCTAATACAGAAAAAGATTTTGCTAGTATGACCTTAATGGAAACAACAGGAGCCATGACCCATACTCACGCTTTAACTGGTTTAAATGCTTCAAATCCATACAATTATTATGTTCGTTGCGTTGATGCTTCTGGCAATACTATGACCAGCTCATCTCATGTTTATTTCAATACTTTAAGTGGAAATGTTGAACCAACTGAAGTATCAGTAACCAAAACTGCTTTAGTTAAAAGCTGGGCAACTAAAAATGGCATTGCTGCAAATGGTTGGCACTGGGTATTAGATGTTACCGTTCCAAATGATCAAACACTTCTATCTATGAAGTTTAGTGATTTAAAAGGTGCGGGAACTATTTTAGCTAACAATATCCACTTCTATTCTGAGCAATCTAGTACTTTCAACTCAGCTAGTGATATGTCAGATATTACAGTAAAGGATGTATTATCAGAAGATTTGTTAACATTAAATAGCGATTTAGATAATGATTCCAGTAATGGTCGTCAAATTCAAATAAAGATACAAGCTGGTGTTCCAGAGATAGCTCCTGACGGTGCTTACTCCGCTAGTTATGATATTGTAGCTATAGAAAGTGAAGACTAAATATAAGGCTAAATAATTAATCTAAGCTAAAAAATATGAAAATAATCAAAATATTTAGCACCAGTTTCCTAGCCTTATTCTTGTTCGCTTTTTCAGCTTTGGCTTATAGCGGCACTATCGATAATGGTATAGAAACAGGTTCTGGTGGTTCAGCACAGACAGCTAGTTCTCCTAGTGCAAGTCCTAGTGCTGGCACATACACTAGTGCTCAGAGTGTTAGTTTAAGTGCTAGTTCAGCTAATAGCATTCGTTACACAGTTAATGGTGATACTCCTAGCTGTACTAGTGGTAGTGTTTATAGCTCGGCTATTAACATTGGTTCAAGTCAGACAGTTAAAGCTATTGCTTGTTACTTAGAAGAAGGTGGAAGTACTTCACCTTCTACTGTGGCAAGTTTTAGTTATGCAATTAATATACCCACACCTCCTAGTTCTGGTGGTGGTGGAGGTGGAGGCGGTGCTTCAATTAATTATTGTAGTGCTGTTACTTACACTGACTGGGGAAATTGTATCAATGGTTTTCAGTTTCGTCAGGTATTAACTCAAAGTCCAGCTAACTGCTCTTTAAATACTGCTCAACAAATATCTTTACAAAGAACTTGTGTTATTGATACTGACAAAGAAGAGGGTGCTAAACCAGAAGACAAGCCAGAAGTTAAGGACCCAAAACCAGAGGCTAGTGATCTCGATGTTAGTTTAGTGATGAATAAAGAGAGGGAGCTAGTAAAGAAGAAGAACACCGCTCTTACTAATCGCTTATCAGGTCGTATTTTGCTCCAGGTTGAAGGAAACGGTGAAGCTTGGTACGTTGAACCAACTACTAAGACTAAGCACTTCATGGGACGTCCTGTTGACGCCTTTGAGATGATGCGTCGCTTTGGTCTAGGTATTTCTGAGGCTAATTTTTCTAAGTTTGAAAAATCAGGTGTTCCATCTCGTTTTGCTGGACGTATCCTACTTAGAGTAGAAAACAAAGGTGAAGCTTACTACATTAACCCAGTTGACTTAAAGATGTATTACTTGGGTCGCCCCGATGATGCCTTTAGAATTATGAGAGAATTAGCTCTGGGAATTTCTAATGATAATCTTAGACAAATTCCAGTAGGCGAAGTTAAATAATTGGTTGTAAAATAAAAATACTACAAAAGACCTGTATTCACGGGTCTTTTGCGTTATTAAGATGAGAGTTAAACTAATTTAAAATATTATTTTGGATTGAGGCTTAAAATCTTAGCTATTATTAGTTAAGCTAGTTCGAACTTTGTCCACGACCCCGAGCCAAAGCATTTTTCGTGCGGATGATCGAACTGCGTCTAAAAACAGTTCTAGTCCCATCTGCGTCAGAAAAGTACAATGAGCAAAGAACACCTTTTAAGAGGTGTTTTTTGTTAGACAAATGTGTTAATTTTCTGTAAAATAATAATACTCTCTATATTATTATTTTAGTATTAAAATTTTATAGTTTTTATGAGTAATATTATTCAATTGTTAAATAATAATTCCGGTATAATAGAATTTTTTTCTTTAATTATTACAGTAATTGGATTGTTTTTATCTGCAAGGATTATACTAAAAAAAATAAAAATTACTCAAAAATCTGGTAACAATTCAGAGCAATATCAAGCAGTAGAAAATTCCAGTATAAAAATAAATAAATGAGTAATAAGATTGAACAAAAATGTGGTGATGATTCTACCCAGTATCTGGCAGTTGATAATGGTCATATTGAGGTTAATTATTATAATCAATCAAATGAAGAAAAGAAAGATTATGGCATTATAGAAGAAATTTTTAGTTTTCTTTCAACAAAAAAGATTCCTGATTCTTATATAAATACAAAATCAAATTCTAATCGGGTTACGTTGGGATTAAGAAAAGTTCCATTAAATTTCTTTGGCGACAATAAAAATATTATAGATGATTTGATAACCAAGACTAACAAAAAAAGGCTGCTAGTTGAAAAATTTATTAAGAGTAGAGCGAATGAAGAAGATAGTATCTCTAGTTTAGTTATTATGCTTCAATATTTATTTAGAGACATTAAGAATGTTAGTAATAATAACGAAATCGTAGAAGACGAAAAAATTATAACTGAAATGGCGAAAAGATTAATTGAAGATAAATATAAAAATAATCCAGATTATTTTTTTAACTCAATTGCAATTGTTTTATATTTTTTTGAGATGTGTGATTTTGGTAAAAAATAAATATATGCTTTTACCGACAAAATATGAGGATCTTAGAAAAAATATTTTAGTTTTAGGAAGTGATTTAATTTTCTTGTTAAAAAAGAAAAATTACAATATTGAAATACTTTTTAGAGAACTAAAAAATAATAAAGATATCACCCTTGAGGAGTATTATAATACGTTAACCTTTTTGTATTGTTCTGAATTAATATCGGTGAACGATTATTTAATAACTTTAAATAAAAATGTTTCTCAATAAAATATACTCGGAACCAGATGGCTTATTTGACTTGGTAGAATTTAAACCAGGTGTTAATTTTATATTTGCCAAAAAAGATAAGAACGGTGACAAAAAGAAAACTCTTAATGGGGTTGGAAAATCATTATTTTTAAATTTGATTGATTTTTGTCTTTTATCAGAAGAAACACAGCACATTAAATCAGCAAAAAATAATTTAAATTTAGAAGAATATTACGTAGTCTTAGAATTTTCTGTTGATAATGTAGACTATATAATAAAAAGGCCATTTAAAAGTCCAAATAGGGATATTCTTTTTGGCAGAATTGGCGGCGAAATAATGAGTTACAATAATACAAAAAATGATAAGGAACTAAGTAAAAGATTATGTAATTTGATATTTTTTGATTCTAAATACAAAGGAAAATTTTTTGACTTGTGGTTGCGGAAGTTATTGCCTTTTTTTATAAAAATTCAAACAACAAAAGAAAAAGTTAATTTTAAGGATCCAATTAAATACATATCCGAAGGAATGAAGGAAGAGGATCTAATTCCACTCCATCTTTTATTACTTGGTATTGATAATACTTTATTTTACCAAAATTCATTGATTTGTGCTGATATAAAATCAAAAACACCGGCTCTAAGAGAGGTTGGTAATTTAGTTCGAGAAAAGTACGAACTCAATGACATACCTGCTGCAGAAAGTGAAATTGATAAAATTAAAAATCAAATTTCTTCCCTTGATTCAAAAATAAGAGACTTTCAGCTTTCCGAACAGTATAAAGATGTGGAGAATGAGAGTAACGACTTAACTGAAAAGATAAAAGAATTATGGTATGAAAATTATAATAGCCGTCAAAGAATAGATGTGTGTCTTAATAGCTCTAAGGTTGGCGATAATATAAATATTATAAAAATAAAAAATATTTATAATGATTTAAATTACTTATTAGCTGGTAATATAAAAAAAACTTTGCAAGATGCTGTAAAGTTTAGAAAATCAATTGCAAAGTATCGAGAAGAATTTTTACAAAATGAAATTAAGTTATTGAACGAAAATATTCTTAAGAATGATTCAATAATCAATGCTCTTGAAACACGACGCGCTGAGATATTTAGTTTTTTATCAGCAAAAGAAGCTATTAATGATTTATCTGAAGCTTATTTTGATTTAGGTAGAAGGAGACAAAATTTAGCTGATTTGGAGGGGAAGATTAAAACCTATCAGGACTTAAATAAGGAGTTAAGCGAGTGTGAAGCCGAAAGCGCCAATCTTTATGTCGAAATAGAAAAATTTGCACAAGAAATAAAGGAAAAAATTTCATTATTTAGAAAAACATTTTTTCATATACATGATGCGATTTATCTTGAGAATGAAGGTGATTCTCAATTCATATTTACTCCGAATAAACGTAAATCAGCCAAGATAGATATGAATGTTGTATTGCCTTCGGAACTGTCTTACGGAAAAAATAGAGGCAGAACGCTTATATATGATTTAGCTGTTCTTTTTCATGCGATAGAAAATAATGTTAAGTGTCCAAGGTTTTTGATTCATGACGGGATATTTGACGGTATGGATAAAACTCAGTTTGTTTATCTCTATGAATTTTTAGAAAAAGAAGAGTTTAATAAAAATAAGTTCCAATATATAATTACTTTAAATGAAGAGGGAACATTGAATGGTAAATTTGGAAACGCCGATAAAGTAAATCCATTAAAAATAGCAAAAGAAGCAATATTAACATTAACACCTTCAACCCCTTTATTTAAGAAACGATGGAAGTAGTTTTTATTCTATATTTATTTTTTTCTCTTTCATAACTATCCTACTCTTTAAATTCCTCAATATATCCCTCTTTTCCTGTAAAGCCCCTTCTTTTAAAACGTATTTGGCATAACGTTTTATATCAAGGGCTTTTTTCTTTTCCAGTTTTTCTTTCGGAATGTTTAATATTCCTTTACTGAAACGATAATATCTTTCTATTTCATCTTCAAATTGTTGTTTTAAACCAAGTTCGTCTATTGTAAGTTTGTCTACTAATTTTGTGAGTTGGTCTATCAATTCTTCCTCTCTAATATAACCTCCTTTGCAGTTCATATCTTTCGAACGGCTACATCCGTAATAAACATATTTTTTAACTGAGCCATTATCTAACTTTTTATATTTTTCTTCGGCAGTTATGCCGGAGTCACAATGTCCGCATTTCATAAGTTTAGTAAAAGCAAATTCTTTCCAATCCTTGCGACAGATATTTTTTCTTTTTAATTGTTCATTGGCTTTATCATAAAGCTCTTTTGTTATTATTGGGTCATGTTTCCCTTGATACCATTTTCCACTTCCGATTGGATATTCAAATTCTCCATAATAAAAAGTTTCTTCTATCATTCTTGGCACCATGCTTATGGTTAGCAGTTTATCATTTCTGGTTTTGAAATCTGTTTCATTAGCTAGCCATCTAAATATTGACCTACAACTTAGATGTTCATAAGCCATCTTTTCAAAAATCTTTTTAACTATCGGCGCTCTTTTCGGATCAGTTAAAACTTTCTTTTGCCCCTTATCTGCATATTTATCGTGAATGTAACCTATTGGTGGCATACACGGTCGCCAACCTTGTTCACATTTAGCCCTCATGCCACGTTTTACATTTTCTCCTTTATGGTCATTTTCTAATTTAGCCTGAGAACCAAGAATCATTAAGAGAAACTTTTCATTAGGATTATTGGTAAACCTTTGTCCATGTGTTCTAATATCTTTAATCATTCCTTGATCCATTAAGTCGACAATAGCCCCTAAGTCGCCAGCATTACGACTTAAACGATCTGGAGCCCAACAGAGAAGTCCGTTAAACACACCTTTCTTTATATCTTTGATTAATTGATTAAATACTGGCCTCTGACCAGAATCTTTAGCTGAATGGCTTTCTCGTCTTATCTCCGAAATTTGGATATTATCTCTGATAGCCATTTCAAGCATTTCTTTGACTTGGGATTCTATAGAAAGAGCTTGTTTTTCATCCTCTTCAGTAGACTTTCTAGCATATAAGCAATACTTCATCTCGACCTCAGGGGCCTCAATAAAAGCCCTATTTTGCCCCATGGTGGTCATTTGACCACCTTGAGCGGTAATTGTAGCGTTATTCATATATTTTATTATTATGTGATATGAATGACGCGATTTGAAAGGGAAGTCAAGGAATTATATTTGATTTAATTTTCTGTATTTTTATGATATATTTAATAATAAATTAATATATATGGCTGAAGATCAAATTAAAATAAGTTTTGCTGATAGCTTTAAAGCCTATTTTGACTTTATAGATTCTGAACCTAGAAATAATATAAGTTATCATTTTCAATACTTAGAGTTTTTATATCAAATTAAAGAAAGAGAAAAGCCAGTTTTAACGATTCTTTCGTTAACCAACAAAACAATAATTATAGAAATGTTTGTGATTATTGAATGTTTGATGCATAATTTATTATCAAATTTATTAGTCGATATAGATAGTGGCTCAAGGTTGAAAATAAATATTAAAGAGCAAACCTCCATTCATGATCTAATAGGGCAATTGGTTTATTATAGGATTTTTGATAATGGTATGATTGATAATGTTTATAAGCTCGTTAATTATAGAAATTGTATACATATAAAATCTCAGAAAAAGACTCAAAAGGCAGAATATATAGCTTATACTGATAGTATTCTAGGGGAGTGCGAAACTTTTTTTAGTAATATATTAAAATTTATTTGGGAAAAAAATTCAATTAATTACTCTCAATTCAAATAACCAC
>CAZMJW010000030.1:0-8465 GCA_964566915.1 uncultured Gammaproteobacteria bacterium | reverse complement strand
ATACGTACATACAAGACAGGTTATCATGTTCCTTTTTAAATAAATTTAAATATTAGAAAAAGAGCAAGGATTAAAGACAAGCCAATTCTGTACCAAGCAAATGATATAAAATCATTCTTTTTTATATATTTAAGTAAAAATTTAATACCAACAAGTGCGGTAAAGAAGGAAATAATAAAGCCAGTTATCCAGACTATAATATCATTGGAGCTAAGAAGTAATAGACTCTCTCTACTTTTATAGACATCTAAAAATGTTGCTCCAAACATAGTTGGAATGGCAAGTAAAAAAGAAAATTCAACAATTGTTTTTCTTTTTAGTCCTAGCGATAAACCACCGATAATTGTGGCTGCTGACCTTGAAACACCAGGAACAATAGCTAATGATTGAACAACACCAATTATAATTGCTTTTTTGTAACTCATTTTTTCTAAATCTTTGTCGTCATTTTCTATAATTTCTTTATTAACTTGATTGTTTTTCTTTTTATATTTTTTTTCAAAAACTATTAAAATAATTCCTCCTAAAAATAGAGTAATTGTAATTAAAATAAGACTATCCATTAAATAGTTTTTTGCAATTCCATAAATTGAAAAACCGATAATTGAAGTAGGAATAAAGGCGGCAATAATTCTTAGAATTATTTTTTTTGAATATAATACTTTTTTCCAATACAGAAGAACAACTGCTAATATTGCTCCTAGTTGAATCGAAATATTAAATGTTTTTAAAAAATCAGAAGAAGGAATTCTTAAAACTTCACTGCTAATTATTAAATGTGCAGTTGAAGAGATTGGAAGAAATTCTGTAAATCCTTCAATTATTCCTAAAATAACACTTTGCCAAATATTCATATATTTATTTAAGCTAATAAATATATACTAACATAATAAGGCAAAAAAAATAAGATTGACGAAAAACATAATTTATGATAATTTAAGTAGAAATATATTTGAACTTTAAAATTAATTATCATGGGAAAAAATGAAATGTGTGACTCTATTGGTAGAGTTCATGAGTTTATGCTTTGCCTAAAAAAAGCAGGTTTAAGTGATTCAATGGTTCAAAAAGTAATTAATGCCAAAGATAATTACTTAGCCAAAAAGATGGTTATTGCTTACCATGAATCTTATGATGTGTTTGAATTGGTTTGTGATTTTGAATTTCAAACCATGCCAATAAAAGAAGGCGAATTTATTGGGCTTATCAGAAACGCTTTTTATCAAAATGAATATCAATTTGATGAGAAGCTTAGAAACTATCAAGATAATGGAATCTTGGATGGTAGTCGAAAAAAAGTTTCAATTTATAGGGTTAAGGAGCCGGTTATATTTGAAGTAGCTCAAAAATTTGTTGAAAGTAAAGGTGAGTTTCCTGGTTTTTATGGTCTAGCAAGTGTTTGGTTTAGTGAATTTTTAAGAAAGGAAAAAAGAATCGAAAGAAGTTGCCGTATTGTGGGTTTAACTGAAGAGAGAGAAAAACAGGTTCCGGTTTTAACTAAATTTGCTAACGACTCTTGGCACTTTGCAGTTAATACAGAAAACTTTATTGGCGAGAAAAGTCTACTCTTGGTAATAAATGAAATTTAAAAATTAAAGCGTCTTAAATTAAGGCGCTTTTTTCTTTGTTTAAATTTTGATATAATGTTTATACAATTATTTGTAAAATAATGTATAAATATGAATAGAAAAAATAATAAAGTAGTAGCAGTATCAGGATATTTTAATCCACTTCATGTTGGTCATTTAGAAATGATTGAAATGGCTAAAAAGTTAGGAGATAAATTAGTAGTTATTGTAAATAGTGATTATCAAGTAAAACTTAAAGGTAGTTATCCATTTATGAAAGAAGAGGATAGAATAAAAATTATTTCTGCACTTCGTGATGTTGATGAAGTTTTTCTATCAATTGATAAGGATAAAACAGTTTGTAAATCACTTGAAAAAATAAACCCAGATATATTTGCTAATGGAGGAGATAGAAAGAGTTTTAACGATGTTCCAGAATATGAGGTTTGTCAAAAGTTGAATATTGAAATGGTTGATGGATTAGGAGATAAAATTAGAGCTAGCTCAAAGTTGATTGCTAATAGTCTAGCTCATAAAAAAACTAAATAAATGAAAAGCAATTTTAAATTAACAAAATACAAAAAAAATAAAAATATTTTGATAAATAAGATTTTAATATTATTAACAATTATTATTGTTATAATATTTTTTGGATATAAAATAATTAATAAGATAAAAGAGAATCGAAAACCAGAACCGGTTAGCGAAATCACAAAAAGAGAAGAGATAAATGTAACTATTTTAGAGGGTTGGAGAAATAGTGATATAGTAAATTATTTTTCTGATAAATGGAGCGAAGAAGAGATTTTAGATTATATTGGTCAAAGAAATATTGATAATGACAAGAAAAAACAAAAATTTTCAAAAGACTGGCAAGATAGTTATGATTTTTTACAAGATAAACCAGATAATTTAAGTCTTGAGGGTTATTTATTTCCTGATACTTATAGAATTTATGCTAGTTCAAGTCCTGTTGAACTTGTTTCTCGTATGTTAGAAAATTTTGATAAGAAATTAAGCAAAGAAATGAGAGAAGAAATCAGAAGACAAGGAAAAAGTATTCATGAAATTATAACCATGGCTTCTATTATTGAAAAAGAAGCACCAATTTTTGCTCAAAAAGATTTAAAGGATGCGAAAATAGTATCAGGTATATTTTGGAATAGGTTAGAAATTGGCATGGCTCTTCAATCTGATGCGACTCTTTCTTATATCTTAGATGATAATAAACCAGCGCATAGCGGATCAGAATTGAATGTTGATTCTCCATATAATACCTATAAATATCCTGGCTTAATTCCTGGACCTATTTGTAATCCAGGAATAGCCGCTATTGAAGCAGCAATATATCCAACTGATACTAATTATTTATATTTTTTAACTACTCTTGATGGAAAAGAAATATATTACGCTAGAACTCATGATGAGCATGTTAGAAATAAATATTTATATTTAAAATAAAATATATGTCAGCAGATTTACCAGGAGCAATATCTTCGGAAAACCCAAATCTACCAAGTCAAAGTAATGGTGGTGGTGGATTTTTTAATAAAAAAATTATTTTACTTTTAGTATTATTAGTTTTAATAATATTTACAGTAATATTTTTTGTAATTAAAAAATTTGTTCAAAATAATAGCAATCAAGTACCAATAAATAACCAACAAGAAGAGGAGACAAAAGACAACACTGATCCGCATTTAGGACAATTAGATTTAGAAAGAGTTGATGAAAATGGAAATGGTAATAATAATTATCAAGGAGACGAAAATTTAATAGCAATTGAAAAAATATCTTTTTCTGATTATTACGAAAAAATTGAAGATAATATTCAACCATCTTTTCCTGATTATTTATTGCCAATCAATGTAAAGATTGATGTTTTAAATTACTATGATGTATCAAGAAAAATAAATTTAGATCCAGTTATTGAAAATTTAAATCAAGACGGTTTTGCTTTAATTAAAAATCCTTGGAGTGCTTATGATAAAGATTTTTATTCTATTTATGATTCATTGAAAGAATATCAAATTCCTATTCTTATAACTTCAGATTTTTTAATATATAATTATCAAAATTCAATCAAAACTGCTTTTAAAGAAATTGAAAAAAATATATTTTTTGAAAATCTTTTTGAAGTTTCAGAACAAATGTTCAAATCGGCAAAAAATCGTTACGAAGCTAGATTATCAGAAATTGGAAATGTTAATGACCCTATTTTAGAAGCCTCTAGATTAGAAACAGTATATTTTGCAGTTGCTTTAGAGCTTCTAAGACCAACTGATAGTCAAATAATTAAATCAAGTATAAAATCTTCTTCAGAAAAATTTTCTGAAGTTGAAGCTGATAGATTTACAATAAAAATACCAGATTATATTAAAGTAGAAGTAGAAACAGAAGTAGAGTATATAAGAGAAGGAAAAAAGACTGAAAAATCGCCAACTCTATTGTATGAAATTGATTATAAAAATTTTTCCGTTCCTTCTGATTACCGAAATAATGAAAAATTAAAGAATTTTTATTTAACAACAAGATGGTTAAATTCAGTATTTCCTTTATATTATAAGAGTGATAATTGTTTAAGATGTGGTTTAGATAAGGAGGATTGGCAAATTAATATTATTTCTGCAGCTATGATTGCTGATGATTTTTATGCATTACCTGAATTAAAGAATAGATGGGCTAGAATATATAAAATGCTTTCATTTTTTAAAGGATTAAAAGATGATTTGAGTTATATTGATTATTATAATGCTTTAATTAATAAGTTTGGGGATGATTATAATATTAATGAACTATTTTCTAGATCAAATCCAGATTTTGATAATAATATTAATAATTATTCAAACGAAATTGCTTCGTATAAATTTTTAGAGTCACAAGGGGCTATTGATAGATCTGACCCTGAACAGAGAAATAAGATTGGTTTAAGATTATTGGCCGAGTCTTTCTCTCCAGATGATTATATATTTAAAAAATTAACATATCCAGAAACATCAGTTTATTTAGGATCAGAAATTAAGGATAATAATATTACTTCTTGTCGTGTTGGTAGAGATATGGTTAGGTGTAATGGTAGTTCTTATGACATCATTAATCTTATTTATCCTTTGAATGATAATCCTTATTTTATTGAAAATAGTAATTATAATAATTACATAGAATCATCTAACTCTTTAAATAAAGGGGTTAATTTAAGTATTGATAAGAAATCAAGTAATTATTGGTCTACATTATCATATATAAAAGAATATTTGGAAAATGATGAAAATTATTTACCAGTTTATGCTAAAACAGATAATTTTAAACAACGATTATTAAATACATCATTTGCTTCTTGGGCTAATTTACAACTTCCGATGGATATTTATTCATTAAGTGCTGAAAATACTAATAATGCTCAAAGTGGAGGATTAGGAAGCTTTTCTAGGTTTAGTGAAAACTATTATATTGAAAGTAATCTATCTTTAATTAATGAATTGTTGGCACAAAACAAAATGGTTATTGATATGTTTAAAGCTTTAAATATCAATAATGAGGTTAGGTCAGCGGTGATAGAACTAGAAAATACTTATACAAAGTTAAATAGAATGAAAGAGATAGTTGTAAAACAAATAAAAGGAGAAGAATTAAACTCTTCAGATTATGAAGATATATCTTCTTTTGCTTTTAGAGCGGAAGAAAATTTATCAGTTAATGATAAGTTTAATATTTCTTGGGATTTTTTAAACAGAAAAGAATTGAGTGTTGATATAGATAATTTTAATTTATTATTACTTGTAAATAAAAATGAAGATGGTATATTTTTTTCAGTTGGACCAGTTTGGGATTATCAAGAAAAATAATTATCTTAAGTATTTAAAAATAAATACTTCATTATTAATATCAAAATAAGAATCAGCTTCAATTTTTGCTGTGTTTATTAGCTCTTGGCTTCTATACCAATAATTGTTTATTACTAAATAGGAAACATTGGTATTTGCATATTCAAGAGCTTTTTTCATATTTTCCTTATTCGGATTATCATAGACCATGCTAAGGTAAAATTGGTACATTCTTGATCCTGTTGGAATAGGGTAAAAATAAACCGATTCATTATTTTCAGTATCTAAGTTGTTTTCAAAACCAAATTCTTTTAAGGCAGCCGCACTAACTTGTTGGTTAGCTAAAACAAAATATTTTTCACCTTCGGCATCATTATTAATTTTTAAAACAGTTTGAATATCAAAATAGCTAGTACTAAAACCACGACTATTAAAATATTTATCAACACGAGGATACGAAAGATAGAGGGATATGTTTACTAACGCAAGTAATAGAATTATACCTGATACTTTAACACTTAATTTATTCTTTTGTATTTTATCTAATAATAAATTAAAAAATATAAGAAAAAGAGGAAGAAAATGTATTAAAATAATCTTTGATATTCTGATTGCATAATCTCTTTGTTCATAATTAATAACATCTTTAAAAATTAGTGATGAGCTTAATATTAACGATATTAGCAAAGAAGATATACTAATTAAACTAATATTTATTAACTTTTTAAACTTTTCATTTTTTAAAGAAGATAAATAAAATAAAGAGAATATTAAAAATATTGCTAATATTAAAATGTAATTATTTGCAAAAAAATAAGCGGTATTTAAAAAGATATTTCCCTTTGTTTCTAAATTAAGGGTGAATATATTTTTAAAATAAAAATTAATATTAGTATATAATTGATAAATTGAAGCATTTTTTCCGGTAGTAAGATAAAGTGATAATGGAATGGCTAGGGAATTGAAAATAAAAACCAAGATTATACCAGTCTTTTTAACTGAATGTTTTAAAAATACTTTATTATTTTTTATTATATTTAAAATAAAAAATGAAATCGCTGGTATACCACTTAAGGGATGAATAGCTGCGGTTGATAAAGATAGGAATAATGATTTTTTATAACCTTTATCTGTTAGAGAGTAAAAAATTGTTAATATTAAAAACAAATAACTTAAATTTTGCGGTGTTGTAAAAACGAAAGGAGAAAAGCCAATAATTAATGGTAATAAAATTGAATTTAAATTAATTTTTTTGACATAATGTTTAAGAAAATCATAGAAAACAATTGGCAACAAAACTGCGGATAAAATTATGTTTAAAAATTTATTCAGAAAGAATATGCTTAAACCACTAATTTTATGTAGCAGAACTATTAACCCATAGTACCCATTGTAATATGGTGTTTTAGGTAGTATTTGGCCATTATTTAAAATATAATCAAGACTTGCCTGATGAATGAAAGGATCAAAACCATAATAAATTTTAAAAATAATAACTAACAAGGAAAAAGAAAGAAAGTAAAAGATAATATTAGATAGAAGCTTCCAAAGAATATTTGTTTTATCATCTTTGTTTATAAATATTAAAGAAAGTAAAATTAAAGAATAAAATACAAAGAAAAAAGGTTTAATTTCATTAAAAGGGGAAACAATAGAGTTGTTAGGAATATCAAGGGAAAGAGTAATAAAAGAAGATATAATAAAGAATACAAATAAAATCAGTAAAATGACGGATTTTTTAGAGAATTTAAATATGTTCTTAAAACTATAATTATTGTCATTTTTTGAAATTAGAAGAAAAATTGAGGTAAAAAGACTTAAAATAAGAATTATTAAACCAACTGTGTTAAGAGCATATATATAGTAAATAATTGCACTTAAAAATGGACTTAAAGCAAAAAAATAGAATAATATTTCAAAAATACTTATATTTTTAAGTTTTTGAGATAAAATGGATTTTATATTAAGACAATTTTTCATAAATTATGACAAATTATTTATATATAAATAATAGCAAATTCTTGCTTAAATTGATAATTTTAGATAACATTTAATAAAAGATACAATTAATAAACTATGAATTTTTTAACTAGAATATTTAAAAAAATTAGACAAAATAGGACTGATATAATAGTGATTATTATAGCTCTGTCTTTTTTTACTTTCTGTGTCTATTTTATTAAAGATAATCAATTTTCAGATTATATGCGTTGGTCATCACCAGATGAAACAGCAAATTATTTTTTTACAAATTTATTTAGTCAAAAAGAAGGGGTGGCGTATTTTGATCAAGCTGGTATATATAGTGAAGGGTGGACTAGTCCGCGCAGCATGAGAATAGATCAAGGATTTTTAAAGCCAGTTAGTTTTCCGGGAATAATTTTAATTTTTGGTTCAATAGCAGGTTTTTTTAATTCAAGTATAATACCTTTTTTAGGACCAGCTTTCGCTAGTTTTGGAATAATTATTTTCTTTTATTTAATTAAAAGGATTTTTAATAAAAGAGTAGCCCTCTTATCATCTTTCCTACTTTCTTTTTTTCCAGTCTATATATATTATTCAATTCGGTCAATGTTTCATAATATTCTTTTTATTGTTTTAAGTTTAGCTAGTCTATATTTATTGATTATTAGTTTTGATAAAGAAAAAAATAGTAAAATAGTTTTTTTAAAAAAGATAAAGAATATATTTTATAATTTTTCTTCTAAAATAAATTACTTTTTACAAATACCAAAGAAAAAGGATGTTTTAAAATATATTCCAATCTTTTTTTCTGGCGTTTTCTTGGGTCTGGCTATTATAACAAGAACCTCTGAAATTTTATGGATTTTACCAAGTTTCTTTATTATTTATCTGTTTTTTGCTAAAAGAATTGGTTTTATTAAAATATTATTTTTTATATCTGGATTATTTCTTGGTCTTTTGCCAGGACTTGTGAGTAATCAGTTTTTATATGGATCTGCTTTGCATGGTGGTTATAATGAAATGAATGTTTCAATAGATGAAATATCTCAACAGGGTTCTAATCTAAAAACCATATTTCAAAAAAATCGTATTTCTGAATTATTTAACA
>CAZMJW010000029.1:7258-8852 GCA_964566915.1 uncultured Gammaproteobacteria bacterium | reverse complement strand
GTTTTCATGCCGCGAAAGGAAACCCCAGACTTTAGTCTGGGGAGGAGGTCATTTATTATTAATTTTTCTTTTAAAAATAGCAAAAATAGGGTATAATGAAGATAAGTAAAATACTAAATTTATGAAAATAATTGATAATATAAAAGAAAAAATATCTAAAAATAAAGAGGTCTTTTTTCAAATTAAAGCTTTTCCTGGTTCAAAAGAAGAATCTGTCAAAGAAAATAAAGATGGACTTTTGAGAGTTAGAGTAAATACAAGTCCGATTGACGGAAAAGCTAATAAAGAAATAATTAAACTACTGGCAAAGACGCTTGACTTAAGAAAATATCAGGTTAATATTGTATCTGGGCTTAAAGATAGAATAAAGAAAATAAAGATTTCTAGATAAGTATGGATTTATCAATAATAATTGTTTCTTTTAATACCAAGGAACGTTTAAGGGAGAACTTAAAATCTATTTTTTCCTCAGAGGTGAATTTTTCCTATGAAGTTTTTGTGGTTGATAATAATTCTAATGATAGGAGCGCAGAAATGGTTGCAAATGAATTTAAAAACGTTAAATTAATATCAAATAAAGAAAATAAGGGTTTTTCTTTTGCTAATAATCAGGCCATAAAAGAAGCTCAGGGAGACTTCATACTTCTTTTAAACCCCGATATGAGACTTTTTAAAGATAGTTTAAAGAAGGCTCTTAATTGCGCAAAAAGTAAACCAGAAGCTGTAGTTAGTAGTTGTAGGTTGGTAGATGAAAATTCTAATATTATTTTTCATGTAAGAAATTTTCCTAAATTATTTGATCAGTTAGCAATTGTTTTAAAATTACCGCACATATTTCCTTTTTTATTAAACAAATATATTCCCAAAAATTTTGATTATAATAAAGATGGTAAGGTTGATTCTGTGCGAGGTTCTTTCTTTCTCATTAATAAAAAGACATATAAAAAAATTAGTGGTAAGGATAAACCATATTTAGATAAAAGATACTTTATATGGTTTGAAGAAGTAGATTTTTGTAAACAAATATATCAATTAGGCGGGGAAGTGTGGTATTTTTCTAGTCCCAGTTGTTTAGACTATGTGGGAAAAAGTTTTTCTCAATTAAAAAGAAAAAAAACACAGTTATATTTTAGAGATTCAATGTTAAAATATTTTAAAAAATGGGAAAACAAATTTTCTTATTTAATAATTAAGTTTGCCTGGAAAATTATAATGATTGTTGTATGAGTAAAGTGGCTGTTGTTTTGGTAAATTATCATGATTATGCTAAGCGCTTCTTGTCTGAATGTCGCCAATCTTTGCTTAAACAAAATTATAATCAAGAAAATATTAATTATTATGTAGTTGACAATGATTCTAGTGAAGACAGTTTTAAATATTTAAAAAAAGAATTTCCGGAAGCAAAAATACTAAGAAGAGGCGATGGAAATTATTCGGCTGCTAATAATTTAGGTTTTAATGAAGCAATAAATGACAATTGTCAATACTTGGTGACTGTTAATATGGACACTGTAATGGATAAAAATTGGTTAACTGAGCTAGTTAAGGCAGTTAAATCTTCACCGGATATTGGTATTGTTCAATCAAAGGTTTT
>CAZMJW010000029.1:4892-7158 GCA_964566915.1 uncultured Gammaproteobacteria bacterium | reverse complement strand
TAGCGGGGTATAGAATAATATTAGCCCCTAAATCCATTATTTATCATAAATATGAATTTTCAAGGAGTATAAAAATGTTCTATTTTATGGAAAGAAATAGGTATTTAACTCTATTTATTTTTGCTAACAAAAAATATTTATTTCTTATTCTCTTGCCACTATTTCTAATTGAAATAGGTATGTTTGTTAAATCTTTTGTTGATAAAAGTTTTAAACAAAGAATAAAACTATATTTATATTTCTTAAAATTTTCAACTTGGAAAAAGATTAGAGAGGAAAGAAAAAAAATTGAAGTGTTTAAAAAAGTATCCTTTTCATCCTTGAGTAAAGATTTTTCTAGTGCAATTGAATTCTCTGAAATTGAGAGTCTATTATTTAAATATTTTGTTAATCCGTTTTTAAGATTCTTTTGGTTTATTATTAAGCCTTTTGTTTAATTTATGAATTTGTCTATTATTATCGTAAATTATAATAGTTTAGAAAAACTAGCTAATTGTCTAGATTCTTTTTCTAAAACAAATTTGCCTGATTTAACTTACGAATTAATTGTGGTTGATAATAATTCTAAAGATGATTTAAGATTATTGTCGCGAGTAGTTGATTTTAAATTAATAAATAGTGAAAAGAATTTAGGAATGGGAGGAGGAAATAATTTAGGAATAAAAGAAGCACAAGCAGATACAATTTTAGTTTTAAATCCTGATACAATTGTTAATGGGCCAGCAATAAGAACTTTATATAATTATTTAAATGAGCATGAGGATGTTGGTCTTGTAGGTCCAAAATTACTTTATCCAGATGGTAGTCTTCAATATTCTTGTGCACGTTTTCCGTCTTTTTTTATTCCTGTTTTAAGACGAACATTTTTGGGAGATAAATTTAAGAAAAAAAGAGATCATTTTATGATGATGGATTTTGATCATAAAGATATTAAAGAGGTGGATTGGTTGATGGGTTCTTGTTTGATGTTTAAAAAATCATGGAAATTTAAAGATGAAAAAGGAGAAGAAAAAGAATTTAATTCAATGTTTGACGAAAGATATTTCATGTATTTTGAAGATATTGATATTTGTCGTGAAGTAAAAAAACATGGCAAAAAGGTGATATATAATCCAAGTGCAACAATAATTCACGATCATGCCAGAGATAGTGCTCGTCATCCTTGGTATATCGCTGTTTTTAAAGATAAAATAACTTGGATACATATTAGTTCATGGATGAAATATTTTCTAAAATGGGGCTTTAAAAAATAATGAAAAAATATATGAAAAAAATTAAAAAAGCAATATTTCCAGTGGCTGGGTTTGGTACCAGATTTCTTCCGGCTACCAAAGCACAACCAAAAGAAATGTTAATGATTGTTGATAAGCCGGTTATTCAATATTTAGTAGAACAAGCAGTTGAAGCAGGCATTGAAGAAATTATATTTGTTACTGGACGTGGCAAAAGAGCTATTGAAGATCATTTTGATTATTCATACGAACTAGAAAAAACATTAGTTGAAAAAAGTAAACTCGATTTATTAGACAAGGTAAAAGAAATTGAATCATTAGCTAAATTTTCCTATGTTAGACAACCAATTCCTTTAGGAGATGGTCATGCTATTAAATGTGCAGAACATTTAATAGATGATGACGAGCCAGTTTTGGTAATGTTTGGTGATACTTTGTATGATGCTCCTATTTCTCCAGTTAAGCAGGTATTAGATGTTTATGAAAAGTATGGAGATTCAGTCGTTGGTCTTTCAGAGGTAGATGAAAAAGATGTTGGAAAATATGGAGTTATTGATGGAATAGATCTGGGAGAAAATAGTTATGAAATAAGAAAATTTGTAGAAAAACCAGAGCCAAGCATGGCTCCATCAAATTTAGCAGCAGTGGGAATTTATGTTATCACCCCAGAAGTTGTTAAAAAATTATCAGAAATGAAAACTGGTAAATCTGGTGAAATACGTTTAGCTGATGCTTTTGATTTAATGCTTGAAGATTTACGTCCAATTTATGGTAAAAAAATTGACGGAGAATGGTTAGATACCGGAAATAAATATAATTTTGCCAAAGCTAGTTTAAAATTTGCTTTAAAAGACAAAGAAATAGGAGAAAAAATGAAAAAATTAATAAAGGAATTAAGTAAATAGATTCTAGTTTGTACATTAAAAAAGACATCGAATTATGATGTCTTTTTTGTTTTGAGTTTTTATTTTATTTCAATTCTATAAACCCCTGAGATGTCATTTATTTTGGACCAAAAATACAAATAATTATTT
>CAZMJW010000029.1:0-4882 GCA_964566915.1 uncultured Gammaproteobacteria bacterium | reverse complement strand
TCTGTTTATTTATTTCTTTTGAATTACTTAATTTTTTAAAAATTATTTTTTTTATCTAATACTAATGAATGCACTTTTTCTGCTTGTAAGATGTCAGTATTAAATTTATTTTTTAAATCAATAACTTTAATTTTTTGTTTACTGTTTATAACAATATAATTTTCTTCTGAATTTACAATAATATTTTCAAGAGTTTCACTAAAACGATTTAATAATTCTTTTTCATTTTTTTCTAAATCAAAAATTATTAATTCCCAATTATTAATATAAACAATTCTTTTTTTGTCTAACCAATCCCAGTTAACAATATTATCTATTTTTCTAAAACCTTTTTCAATTTCTTTTTTATTTATTAAATATAAGCTTTTATTATTTTCATCAAAAAGACTTAAATATTCTTCATTGCTTTTATTAAATTTATAACTAGAGTTTTTTGGTAATAATAATTCTTTGGTTATTCTTTCTTCTTTTAAATCGTACATATTTAAATAATAATCATTATTATATTCTTGAATAAAAAAAATATAATCATTTTCAGGAAGATAGTCAATAAAATCAATATTTTTAATTAAACTAATAACAGTCTTTTTAGAAACATCAAAATAATTTAGTGAATCATTGTTTCGAAAGTAAATCCTATTTAAGTTTTCATTAAAAAACCATTTATCAGCTAAACCAATTAATGAATTATAATTAATATCTTTTTCTATTTTTTCTGGAGAGAAAAAATAACCGTTTACAAATAAGAAATCATTTTGACACCATTTGTAGTAGTCGCTAGTTATATTTTCTAATTCATTTGATAAATTCCTTTCTTTGTCATCTTTTAAGTTAATTATTTTTTTTGATTCTTTTAAAAATATCAAATCAAAATCTTGATTAATTATTATTTCTTCTTCTAAATAATTTTCACTGCTAACAGATTTTAAATTAGGATTACTTGATTTATATAAGTTAATGTTTTCTAAGTTAGTTGTTTGTCCTGAATATACTTCAATTTTTTCTTGATAAGGCCAATACCCCTCTTTTTCTATACTTAAAGTATATGAGCCAGGTAATAGGTTTTTAATTTTTGCAGGTGTTCTTAAATTTTCTTTTCTAAATAATTCTAATTTTGGAGTTGCCTGAGTTTTACCATTTAAATAGATTAAAGCATTTTTAGGTTCCGTTTCAATGCTTATCATGCCGGTTCTAACCAGTATTCGATTGAAATTAATAGGAAAACGTAAATCAAATCTATATCCAGAAGCATATAGAGATAAAAGAAGTGTGGCTACAAAAAATATAACCACAAAGAAATTAAAGATAAAATCTCTTATTTTTTTATTCATATCATTATTAAAAATTTGTTTCCTCTCGAACAATATCAGCCCCTAGAGACTTTAGACGTTTATCTAATTTTTCATAACCTCTATCAAGTTGATAAATATTATCTATCTCAGTTACTCCTTCAGCAATTAAAGCAGCGATAACAAGAGCGATACCAGCTCGAATATCCGGACTAATTAATTTCTTAGCATATAATTTACTTGGTCCATTAACAACAACGCGGTGAGGGTCACACATAACAATATTTGCACCCATTTGCGATAACATATCTGTCCAAATTAATCGTCTGTCGTAGATATTTTCTTGAATAAGACATGATCCTTTTGCTTGAGTCATTAAGACAACATATGGAGATTGAAGATCGGTAGAAAAACCAGGATATTCATGAGTCTTTAAATCACGAGCAATTATTTTTTCTGACTTTAATATTTTAATATAGTTTTTTCCTTTTTCGTAATTCACTCCAATTTTATCAAAAACTGCTAATAAACTTAGAAGATGTTCGGGGTGACATTTATTAATTTTAATTTCTGAATTGCTTGCAGCTGCTAGAATTGCAAAAGATCCTGCCTCAATTCTATCTGGAATGATATTACAAGTTCCAGCTGAAAGTTTTTTAACACCCTTTATTATGACAGTAGGGGATCCTGCTCCCTTAATTTTTGCTCCTTGTTTATTTAAATAATCAACCAAAGCTTCTACTTCTGGTTCCATAGCACAATTTCTTAAAATTGTTGTTCCTTCAGCCAAACAAGCGGTCATTATCATACTTTGTGTTCCAGTAACTGTGGCAGTGGTAAAGAAAAAATCACAGGCTTTAAGTTTTTTTGCTTTAATATGATAAAAGTTTTTACCAATTTCAACTTCAGCACCAAGAGCTTTAAATCCTTCTAAAAATAAATCAATTGGACGTCCAGCAGCTCCAATAACACAACCCCCGGGATGAGGAAATTTTACATCCTTAAATCTTGCTAAAAGTGGGCCGACAAACATAACTGAAGTCCTAAATTTGTCAGCTATCTTATAATCAAGTTCAGCTTTTTTAATTCTATCAGTTTTTATTTTGACAGTTTTTCCTTTATCATCTATTTCTGCCCCCAGACTTCTTAAAAGCTCAAATGATTTTTCAACTCCGTCTATTCTTGGAACATTTTTTATTATCATTTCTTTCTCTGATAGAATAGCAGCTGGAATCATTATCTGAGCGTTGTTTTTAGCACCAGAAACATTTATTGTTCCACTTAATTTTTTTCCACCTTTAATTATAAATTTTGACATATTTTTATCAATCTATCGTTTTTAAGCTTTAGTTTAATATTACTAAAATTATGCTTTAACTATAGCCCATTTATTGACATTTTTCAAATATTTGTTATTATATATCTGTTCGGGCTAAGACCCTGATTTTTATTAATTAGACTTGAAAAATAATCATATGTCAAAAATTGCAGTTATTAAGACCGGAGGCAAACAGTATAAGGTCAAAGAAGGCGATAAAATAAAGGTTGAAAAACTAAACGAAGAAGATAGTAATAAAATAAAGCTAGAAACTCTATTGATTTCTGATGGAGAAAATACTGAAATTGGCACACCATCTCTTGGAGAAAAAGTAGAAGCTGAAGTTATAACTACTGCTAAAGGCAAAAAAGTAACAGTAGTAAAATACAAAAATAAAACAAGATACAAAAGAACTATTGGACATCGCCAAATTAAAACAGAATTAAAGATTGTCAGTATTGCTTAAACAAAGTATAAAAAAGATAAACAAAAAATCCACTTAATTAGTGGATTTTTTTTATTCTTCGGCTTTTTCTAATTTTTTTATTTTTTTTATTATAAAATTAATTAATAGCAATTAACTTCTGTTTTTAAAGGCAGAAGCAAGAGTTATATCATCTACATACTCTAAATTACTACCAGAAGGGAGTCCTTTAGCTAAACGACTAATTTTAATTTTATCTTTTAAGATCTTGTTTAAATACATAGCTGTTGTTTCTCCTTCAAGAGTGAAGTTTAAAGCTAGAATTATCTCTTTAACTCCATCTCTTTCTATTCTTGATAATAGTTTTTTGATAGGTAAATTCTCTGGACCAATACCGTTAATGGCATTAATTAAGCCACCTAAAACAAAATATTTACCTTTAAATTGATTAGTTGCTTCAATTAAAGCTAAATCTTGACTATTTTCTACTACACAAATTGTGGTATTGTCTCTATTTGCACCATTACAGATCAAACAAGGATCAGTTTCGGAAATTGATAAACAACTGTGACAAGTGATAATATTTTTTTGAATCTCTTGTATTTCAGTTCCAAGTTCATTTAAATAGTTTTTATCTTGTTTTAATAAGAAAAAAGCATAGCGTTCGGCTGTTTTTGGACCAACACTCGGTAGCTTAGATAAATTATCAATTAATCTTTGTAAAGGAGCGGGGTAGCGCATAGATATTAGCCTAAACCAGGAAATCCGCCCATCTCTTGCATTTTTTTAGCCATTATTTTTTGAGCTTTTTTAATTGCTCCATTAATAGAGTCAACAAGAGCTTTTTCTTGATCTTTTTTGCTTAATTCTTCATTAGTAATAATTTCAGTTACTTCTAAGTTTCCGTTAAGAGTTATTTTAACTCCATTTTTTTCTTCACTAATTATCTCTTCTGCTAAAGCGTTTTGCATTGTTTTAGCTTGATTTCTTAAATCTTTAAATTGTTTTAGTTTGCTAAACATATTTTTTTGTTAAATATATTAATTAATTAAATACTAACTATTCTTGATTTCTAGCTATACTTTTAAAGCTGGCTGTTGTTTCATCAAAAAACAAATCAATTTTTCCTGTTGGTCCATTTCTGTGTTTAGCTATAAAAATTTCAGCTTTATGTTTTTCATCTTCTGGCAGGTCATTTATATCAAAGCCACGATCAGCTGCTTTTCTGTAAATAAACATAACTACATCAGCATCCTGTTCAATAGAACCAGAATCTCTTAAATGAGATAGTTTTGGTATAGCTGGATGCGTAGCTTCAACTGCACGTGAAAGCTGGGCTAGAGCCAAAATTGGCAGATTTAGCTCTCTGGCAATTGATTTTAAGCCACGACTAATTTCAGCAATTTCTTGAACTCGATTATCACCATATTTGCCACGACCTTCCATTAATTGTAAATAATCAATTACGATTAAACCTAAACCTCTTTCCATTTGTAAACGACGACATTTAGCCCTTATTTCCATGATAGATAAAGTTCCAGAATCATCAATATAAATTGGTGCTTCAGCTAGTTTTCCCATTGCATCACCTATTTTAGCAAAATCATTATTATCTTCTTTGTCGGATAAATTACCAGTTCTCATTTTCCATAAACTAACTCCGGCTTGAGCACATAACATACGATCAACCAGTTGTTCTTTGCTCATTTCAAGAGAAAACAGGGCTACTCCTTCTTTGCTAGCAATAGCAGCCTGACGAGCAATATCTAAAGCAAAAGATGTTTTACCAACTGAAGGACGGGCAGCTAATATAACTAAGTCTGACTTTTGAAGTCCGGCAAGCACTTTATC
>CAZMJW010000028.1:6004-8881 GCA_964566915.1 uncultured Gammaproteobacteria bacterium | reverse complement strand
ATGCGTTTTTAGGATTTGCACCCCTTTATTCTTCTGACAAAACAATAAAAATTGTTTAGTCGGGACGGGACTTTTGTCTCGCGGTTCCACCCGAATTTCGTATTATAAATACGACTCTTAATTAATTGACTTTAGGAAATATTATTTCTCAGATAATATCTGATCGAGCTTGGTAGACTCGACAATCAGTCCTTTATTTTTTGTAATATAATTATAATCCTCTATTTTATATTTGTAAAGCAAAAGACTTGACTAAAAGGTATATTATTGATATTATGAACTCAAGGTAGCCTAATAAGCTACTTACAGTAGAAATATATGAAAAATTATAATTATTTAGAAAAAATTCTTAGATCAAATAACACTATCTTTACTATAAAAGATATTTCTTTGTTATGGAAAGAGGGTAGAAATACTTTTCATATTAAATCAAGACTTAGTAAATATGTTAGTAGCGGTAAATTAGTTAGGTTGCAAAAAGGTATTTATGCTAAAGATAAAAATTATAATCGTTTAGAGCTTGCTACGAAAGTGTATACTCCGTCTTATATTAGTTTTGAAACAGTTTTAACAAAACATGGTGTAAATTTTCAGTTTTACAAAACAATATTTGTAGCTTCATATCTTTCCAGAGAAATAACAATTGATAATAATAAAATTAAATTAATAAAAATTAAAAATCAAGTATTAACTGACAATACTGGTATTGAAAATATTAACGGAGTAATGACAGCAAGCTTAGAAAGAGCTTTTTTAGATAGAGTCTATAGAAATCCAGACTATCATTTTGATAATTTAGATACATTAAATTGGGAGAAGATTTTTAATATTTTACCAATATATAATAACAAAGAGATGAATAAAAGAGTAAATAAATACTACAAACATTATAAAAATAATATATAAAAAAAATGTCATTAAAATTTCAAGAACATAAAAATATTTTATTTCAAATATTAAAAGATATATTTTTTGATACTGAAATTGCTCCGTATTTAGGTTTTAAGGGAGGCACAGCTGCCTTATTCTTTTATAATCTTGATAGAAATTCAGTTGATTTAGACTTTGATTTATTAGATATTTCTAAAAGTGAAATAGTGTTCAATAAGGTGGGAAAAATTATTGAAAAATATGGAATTATTAAAGAAAATAAGAAAAAAAGATATACTTTATTATTCATTGCTTCTTATAATGAAAAATCACAAAATATTAAAGTAGAGATTAATACTAGAGATTTTGGATCTAAGTATAAAACAAAAAATTTATTTGGAGTTGCAATAAAAGTCATGAACAAAGAAGATATGTTTGCTCATAAATTAGTGGCTTTATATGAAAGAGTTGGGCGTGCCAATAGAGATATTTATGATGTATATTTTTTTGCTAAAAATTCCTGGCCTATTAATAAAAGAATAGTAGAAGATAGAACTAATATGAAATATTCTTTATTTTTAAGAAAAAGCATAAATCTTTTAGAAAAAATGAACGATAAGTATATTTTAGACGGTTTAGGAGAATTAGTTTCAGAAGCTAAAAAGGATTGGGTAAAGGCAATGTTAAAAAAAGAAGTAATTATTCAATTAAGGTTGCTTTTATCAAGTGAAAAATAGTTTTTTAGTTTTTTGATAATATTAAAGCATAAACTTTTTTAGCACCATTATTCTTTAATATTTTAGCTGCTTGATAAATAGTTGAGCCTGTACTTATAACATCATCTACTAAAATTATATTATTTGATTTAATAATTTTTCTAATTTTATTATTTTTTATTTGAAAACTATTTTCAATATTTTGTATTCTTTTTCTTTTACTTAAACCAGCTTGTCTTTTTTTCTTTTTATTTATTTTTAATGTATCTAAACATACAAAATTAGAATTTTTAGCTATCTGAATCATTAAAACTTCACTTTGACAAAAACCTCTTTTTCTCTTATCAATTTTTCTACTAGGAATATATGTTAAAAAACTTGAACATAAATTATTATATTCTTCTGTGTTAGAAAAATATAAATTACTTATTTTTGCATTAAAATAAAGACTGATAAAATTTCCTAAATACAATCCAATTTCATTTATATATTTATATTTAAAACATGTTATAAGTTCTTTTATAATAATATTTTTATATGAACTAGCAATATATATTTTGTCTATATATTTTAATTTATTATATTTTAAATCAAGTATTGGTATTTTTTTAAAACAATTATTACAAAGATATTTATTACCTTTAGAGCAAATTATGCAATTTATAGGAAATAATAGATTTAAGAAAAAATAAAATATTTTTTTTAGTATCATATTTTAATAAAAAAAAGAGCCCAGTTTAATGGACTCTAGGTCTTTAAGATTAATTGTTGTGTTTATTTCAAGTTAATTTTATAAAGTGAATTATCAGTTTTATCAGTAAAATAGATGGCTGACTCATCAGTTGGAACAACTATATTGGAAATATTGTAAGCGGTTTCCGGAATTGCAATTATTTCTTTTGTACCATTTGTTAAATCAATTCTATATAAAATATCTTCACTCTCATCAGCTAGTTCAGGAAAGAGCCCAGCTCCTTTTGGTAGGGTTTTTGGTACTGCACAATAGATTTCATTATTATTAGCAAAAGAACATTTACTAGCCCATGTTCCTATTTCAAGATTAGTTCTGCCTTGACCGATATTATCTGGACTTCCGCCAACAACCCAAAGACTAGGATTAAAGTTATTATTTGAATTATAAACACTGTAGAGAAGCATATCTCCTTCTTCTGACCAAAGTGGTTCAAAGCCTCTTCCTTGAATAGTGGTTGATTGAAAGTTTTCTCCATTTTGACCGATAAAAAATACTTTTTGTCTATCAAAATCAACTCCTTCAGTATAAAGAGCAATT
>CAZMJW010000028.1:300-5994 GCA_964566915.1 uncultured Gammaproteobacteria bacterium | reverse complement strand
ACCTGATTGTTTGGTGACCAAGCATCATATACTAAGTTAGCATTTTTTCCAATTGCTTCAATTACTCTGGCATTAGAACCATCGTCGTTTGAAGTAATTAAAAAACGATTTTCTGGTTCAAGACCAATACTTTTAGAAACTAAACTATCTCCACTTGGAGAGAATGAAAAATCATGCCAATGAGATTGGAGACTAACTTGTTTTTCTGTTTCAAAGTTATACATAATTTTTCGACCATCAGGATATTCAATTACCGCTTTATCACCAATAGAGGACCAGGTTACATCATCAACATTAAAAAACATTTGATCACTCATTCTTTCTAATTCTCCATCAGAGTTTATTCTATAAAAATAATTATCATTTTGATTGTAGTATTGAACATCTCCGTTTGTTGTTGCTGTTAAAGACATAGTATTACTACTATCTACTTGTTCAACTTTTGTAACACTTCCACCAGCGATAAAATCTGTTGTATCTCTTTCGGTTATATTTGGACCAATGTTTGGAAATAAGTCATCATCATCTTCATCGCCATCCTTTTGTCCACCATCAATAATATTAGGTGTTCCGGTTGGAGACACTGGTAAGCCATCGATAAGTCCCGGCTCCTCAATACCTGGTTCAACTACTGGTCCTTCAGATTTGAAAAAAATTACCCATAAAAAGTAAGCCATTAAACTAACAAAAACGAGAAATAATATAATTAAAAATATTTTTTTATTTCTTTGAAAGAAATTCATAGTTGTGCTTGTTTAAAGTTTTTAGATATTGTATAATTATTATATCTTATTGTTTAGGAATTGAAAAGCGAAAGAGATAATTATTTTATGATAAACATAAGAAATTTTTATATTTAAAATATTTTTAAATACTATGGGACTTTTTTCAAATAAACAAAATGACTATTTTTTAGGAATTGACATTGGTGATTCTTCTTTAAAAATGGTGGAACTCAGAAAAAAGAAAAAACAAATATATTTATCAAACTATGCTTTTTCAGAAAATGTTAGTGAAGTAAATTTTACCAAAATAGAAGATGTTGAGTATTTAGCAAAAGCAATAAATAAAGTTAGACTTGATGCTGGTATAACTAGTCAAAAAGCAATAGTTTCTTTGCCAACCTTTTCAGTTTTTTCTTCAATTATTAATGTAAACAGCTTAGGTAAAAAAAACTTATCTCTAGCAGTTGCTGAGGAAGCGAAAAAAGTAATACCTCTTCCAATGGATGAAATGACCATTGATTGGCGAGTTATTCCTGATGAAAATGGAAAAATACCAAACAAGGGAAATATGAGAGTTTTTTTAACTGGCTCTCCAAAAAAATTAGTTCGTCGTTATGTTGATATTTTTAAAGCAGCAAAATTATCACTTTTAAGTTTAGAGACTGAAACATTTTCTCTTATTAGATCTTTAGTAGGAAATGACAAATCAACAGTTATGATTGTTGAAATAGGTGCAAATAGTACAGATATTTCAATTGTAAAAGAGAGTATTCCAGTTTTAAATAGATCTCTTGAGGTTTGTTCATCAACTATTACTAAAGCCTTATCAAATAGTATGGGTTTAAGTTATTCTCAGGCTGAACAATTTAAAATAGATTTAGCTTCAGCTGATAGAGATAAGAATGAAAATCAAAAAAAAGAAGATGGGAATAAAATGCCTCCGCTTATTGCTAAAACAATTGAACCAATAATTACCGAAATAAAATACATGTTAGAATTCTTTTCAACTCATAATAGTGATTCAGTTGAAAAAATAATTCTTTCTGGAGGAGGTGCCCTATTATCTGGACTACCAGATTATTTAACTAAAGAACTCGATTTAAATGTAATAGTTGGAGATCCGTTTTCAAGAATTAGATACCCAAAAGAATTAGAACCAGTTTTACAAGATGTTGGACCACGTTTAGCGGTGGCTATTGGTTTAGCGATGCGTGAAGTTGATTAAAAAATATTTACATATAAATGTTTTTAAATAAAAAAAACAACAAAAAAGAAAAAAAGACTTCTGTTAATCTATTAGATAATCTTGAGGAAAACAAAGAGAAAAGAAAAGAAAATGTTAAGAAAAAAAAGTCTTTTCAAAAATCGGTTGACTTAAGAAACCCGGAAGTTCTTGATGTTAATCTTGTTAAAGATGAGATAATAATATTTTTTAATTGGAAAAAGAATTTAATCATTGCTTTTTTATTAATTATTTTATCAAGTCTCTTGGTTTATGAAATAAGCAAAGGTTTGGATTATTGGGAAGAAACTGAATCATTGAAAGCAGAAAAAATAGAGAAACAAATAGAAGAATTAAAGAAAGAGGTTGTTGAGTTAAATAATAAAGCTAACAACGCTCTTCTTTTTAAAGAAAAATCTTTAGCTTTTAGTAAATTACTTGATAACCATATATATTGGTCTAACTTTTTTAAATGGTTAGAAAACAATACTTTAAATACAGTTAAATACTCAGGGTTTGCTGGAGATATTTCAGGAATGTACTCTTTAACAGCTACAGCACCAACCTATGCCGAAGCTTCTTGGCAAGCAAAAGTATTAAAAGAAAGTCCGTATATAAAGGATGTGGAAATATCCAGTGTTGTTTTAATTGAACATAGTGAAACCAGTGAAGGGGAAGACGGTGAAATAATTGAAACTTCATATGAAAATGTTTCATTTACTGTTAATTTTCAAGTAGAACAAGCAATTTTTTTAATTAATTAGTTTTATGGCTACAGCTGAACAAAAAAACATAAATTCTAGAAATGCTTTTTTAAATAGGTATTTTAATTTAATTTTGGCTGTTGTAGTTATTTTTGTTTTATTTTTTGGTTTTCTTCTTTTTATACAACCAAAATTTAACGAAACTAAACTATTAATTAGGAGTAATATTGATAACCAAAAAAAACTATATGCTCAACAAAAACTTAAATTAGATTCTTTAAGAGTTTTAAATGAATTATACGGAAAAATTCCTACTGACGATATTAATAAGTTTAATCATGTTTTACCCTCAAAATATCAAGTTGAGTCACTTTTTGGTGAATTTGAAGATATTATAAATCAAGGTGGTTGGACTCTTAACTCTATTTCCTGGTTGGATCTTCAGGAAGAGGATAAGAATATGGCTATTGATCCAAGTGCAGAAAAAAGTTTGAGCGAAAAAAGCCTTGAAGGATCAAGCGTAGGAGTTATTGAGTTAAATCTTAGTTTGAGTAATTTGGATTATAGTGGAGTTAAGAAATTAATTAAAACTTTGGAAAATAATTTAAGACTTTTTGATATTGTATCAGTTAATTTTTCTGGAGAATCTAGTGCCCAAATTGTAATATACACATATTATTATGAAAAATAATTATAATTTTATTTTAATAGTTTTAACAATCGTTCTACTTTTAGCCGGAGTTGGTATTATTTTATATCGTCAAGAATTACTTTTTGCTTTAAGTGATAGGGCAAGTATTCCAAACGTTGAAGTAAATGAATACCTACAGGAAGTTTCTGTTGATGATACTCTTGATTTGGAAGTCTTGAATAATAGAAAACTTGAAACACTTAAAGATCAGGTTAAAGATTACAGTTTTGAAAATGTATGCCAAATAGGAAATGAAAAAAGATGTACTATTGGCACAGCAATGCCTTTTGAAACAGCTAAAGCTAATTAGTAGAGAAAATGTATAATATAAATAACGAACAAAAATATAAAGAAATTCTCAATCTTTTGGTAGAAAAGGGTAAAATTTTAAATAATCAAATTGAGGAAATAATTCAGAAAACTAAAGAAAGTAATAAGAGTTTAAGTGATTATTTGATTAATAAAAAAATCATTGAAGAAGAAGAGTTAACAAGAATAAGAGCTGATTACTATAAATTACCATATTATAATTTACTTGAAGATGAAATACCAGACACAATATTAAAATTTTTACCCGAAGAAGTATCAAAAACATATAAAATAATTTGTTTTGATAGAGAGGGGGAAATTTTGAAAATGGGATTGGTTGAACCAAATCTTAAAGCCATGGAAGCGGTAAGCTTCTTAATTGCTGGTGAAAAACTTAAGGTTGAATATTATTTAATTTCTAATTCTAGTTGGGAGAAATCTTTTAAGCAATATCAAAAAATTGAAGAAGAAATTTCTAGCGCTTTAGAGTTAAGAGCTAGAGAAGAAGGAGAAGATTTAATAGAAGTTAAAGAAGATTCGGCTGATTTAAGTAAGGAAGATATAAATAGTGCACCGGTTTCTCGAATTGTGTCTGTTATCATTAGGCATGCAGTTGAAGCTCGGGCCTCTGATATTCATATTGAGCCCTTTGCTAAAGAAAGTCGGGTGAGATATAGAATTGATGGTATTTTACATACTTCATTAGCTCTGCCAAAAAATGTTCATAATGCTATTATTTCTCGTATAAAGGTTTTAGCTAAATTAAAATTAGATGAAACCAGAATTCCTCAAGATGGTCGTATTAGATTGGTTGTAAATAATCGAGAAGTTGACTTTCGTATTTCAACCCTACCTTTGATAGGTAGTGAAAAAGTGGTTATGCGTATTTTAGATACTGCTAAAGGTGCTCCAGAATTAGAAGAATTAGGTTTTAATAAATTAGCTTTAAAAAAGATAAAGGAAGGACTTAAAAAGACTAGTGGAATATTTCTTGTTACTGGTCCTACTGGAAGTGGTAAAACAACCACTCTTTATTCAGTTTTAACTATTTTAAATAAAGAGGGAGTAAATATTTCCACTCTTGAAGATCCAATCGAATATGAAATAAAAGGAGTTAACCAGTCTCAAGTAAGACCTAAAGTTGGGTTTTCTTTTGCCTCGGGATTAAGATCACTTCTTCGTCAAGATCCAGATATTATTATGGTTGGAGAAATTCGTGACGAGGAAACAGCAGAATTATCTATCCATGCTTCACTTACTGGTCATTTAGTATTATCCACACTTCATACTAATGATGCTCTGGGAGCTATTTTCCGTTTAATTGATATGAAAATAGAAAATTTTCTATTATCTTCAACTTTAAAAACTGTTATTGCTCAACGTTTAAGTAGAAGATTGTGTGAACATTGTAAGAGAGAAATTGAACTCTCAAAAGATGTTCGAGAGGAAATAGAAAAAGAATTAAAAGATTTACCTTTAGAATTATTAAAAGAAGAATTTCCTGAAGCAAATTCAATTGAAGATGTGATAAATAATAATAAAGTATATGAAGCAGTTGGTTGTTCATATTGTGAAGATACTGGATATTCAAATCGTATCGCAATTTCAGAGGTAATTGATATTAATGAAAATTTAAAAAAAGCAATTAGTAATGAAGAAGATATCGATATCACTTTAGTTAGGGATAATGAAGATTTTATTACTCTTAAACAAGATGGGATGATCAAAGTGCTTCAAGGACTTACCACTATCGAAGAAGTTTTAAGAGTTATAGAAAGTTAAAAATATATGTCAATTTTTAGATACAGTGTAGAAAATCAACAAGGAAGAAAAAGTACGGGAAACATCGTAGCGGTTTCTAAAAACGATGCAATTTTAAAATTGCAAAAAAAAGAATTAAAGGTAAACAGATTAAATGATATAACCGCTGGAGTTGAAGGAAAAATTTTGCGATTAATTTCCCCTATCAAAACCAAAGACATGGTGGTTTTTACTCGTCAGTTTTCGGTTATGATTTCTTCAAATGTTCCGGTTGTTGAATCT
>CAZMJW010000028.1:0-290 GCA_964566915.1 uncultured Gammaproteobacteria bacterium | reverse complement strand
AGTTGATCAGACCAAAAACCTTTCTTTAAAAAATATGATTTCCGAAATAGCTTATGAGGTGGATAGTGGTGATTTTCTTTCTGATTCTATGGCTAGACGTCCAAAAGTTTTTTCAAATTTTTTTGTTAATATTATTAGATCAGGTGAAACCTCTGGTAAATTAGATGAAGTTTTGAATTATTTAGCTGATGAAATGGAAAAATCCTATGATACTACTAGTAAAATTAAGACAGCCATGATTTATCCGGTTTTTGTTATCGTTGGTTTAGTGGCTGTTGGTGTGGTATTAA
>CAZMJW010000027.1:0-8947 GCA_964566915.1 uncultured Gammaproteobacteria bacterium | reverse complement strand
CAAATGGAAAGCCTGGGGGTCTACTAGTTCCTAATACTCGGTCAAGATAAAAACATCTAGGACATTCGATGAAGAGATCAATTTTTGATCGACTTAATTTAAAAGGTTGTGTTGAATCTTTTTGATAACAGTATTGCGCTGATCTTTTGGGTTTGTAGTAGTCAGACATATAGAATTATATATATTTTTTCAAGTGACGAGCCCATGCTTGACCTAATAACGGTGGTACAGCATTACCAACTAATAGATAGTAGTTACGCTTGCTTTTAGAAAGTAACTCAAAATTATCCGGGAATGATTGGAGTCTCAGGCCTTCTCTAATTGATATTAATCGATTTTTAGAATAGTGAATATTGCAACCCACATTTGGCCTGTTAAAGTGCGTGTTTAATGTATAAGCAGGCTTATTTGGATCTAGCCTTCCATAAGTTGTAGTTCTACCGCCAGTTTTTTTGAAGTTCAATATCCTAGTAGTAGCAATATTATCTGGCACATCCATGTAGTTTCCACCAGGCTTAACTGCTCTAATAATTTGCATGTCTTTTGAGCTAGAATATGGAGTGAAATGTAGCGTTACTTTACCTACCTCCTCATCTCTCATTAGTTCTTGGTACTTATTTTTTGGTTTGCTTACATATTTGCTTACGCCATTTTCTGATGTATCTCCTAGATCAGATAACGCCTCGTACGAGCTAACCCATTTAGGCAGCGTTTTTCCATCCTCGCTATGTGTTACGAGGGGGGCATCTATTGTTATTTTTTGTAAGTTACCAACAATAAAAACTCGTTTTCTTCTTTGTGGTACACCATAATCTGCAGCATTTAGAGTGTGTATATCAATGTGGTATCCTAACTTTCTAAATGCTTCTGTTAAGTTGTCAATAACCTTTCCATCAGAATTTTTAGAAGATTTTAATCCTGTCACATTCTCCATCAGAAATATCTTTGGTTTGATATGATTTATAATTTTTAGATACATCCAAACTAAGCTACTTCTCTTATCATTTGGATCTCTTTTACCAACTAGCGAAAATGACTGACAGGGTGGTCCACCTAAGACAATATCTGATTGAGGGATTTCTTGAAGAGAAACCTTGTTTATATCTTCGCACACAATTTGTTTATCAAAATTCTTTTCATAAGTTATGCAAGCATCTTGGAGAAAATCATTTGACCAAATTATCTGATATTTTTCACTTTTGAATCCCCAATCAAAACCACCACAACCGCTGAATAGACTAACTACTTTAATCATTGAGTACTCCTCCCTTCCACTAAGTCGAACAAAAAACGCTTTACATCGTTATAGAGATCTTCAGTTGATCCATAATCTTGTGGATCATGAGTGAAAAGTATATTTGCTATTGATAAATCCAATTCTTTCCGTGGAGAATCGGATATCTCGAGGCCTAAAAACTCACAATTAGCTGAATTAAGAACATTAAATCTTTCGATAACAGTATTTATCTCACTTTCTGATAACCTGGATGGATCAATAACTTTTAGCTTTAGTGCAGATCTCTTCTCGAATTTTCTCATTCCTTCTTGATTATTGGATTGAACTTCAAATTGAATTTGACCAAAAGAGGAAACTAGATAAGCTTCAATAAATGCCAGAGCAGTTTTTTCCTTCAATTTTCCAAATTTATTTTGAATAGGTGATGAGAGATAAGTAAAGTTTGATGAAATCACAATTTCTTTACCACTATTGTTCAGATATACTGTATGTTTCTTTCTATCAGCTCTTGGAATAATTAATGTCGCATTGACCCTGCTACGATATGCTTCACTAACTATTTTTTTCCATTTTTTTTCTCCGTAGTGATCTCTACCTTTTTGTAAATAAACTTTTAACTTGGGATCTTCAATAACATCTAGGTCAAGTAACTCAGCATAATCCTTAGGAATTTTAATGGCCTTCTCTTGATACAAATCTTCTTTTGTTAATTCTAAGTATCTCTTACTTCTATTATTCTTGAGCCCTTGCGTGATTGCGGACTCTGATAACCCTTCAGTGTAATCTGCTAGGGGATTTTGTATACTTTCGTAGTATATGAAATTTGTACCGCCACTGTTGTCTGATTGACCCCTTTTAATCTCTTTAAAAAACGAAGTTATCTCCGATAAAAGGGGGTGGTTGTTAAATTTATTAAATTTGTCTTCTGGGTCAATTAAAAACAGTCTCCAATTATCAGAGCTTTTAATGTCATTGGAATTGACTAACTTAACTGAGTAATTTGGATTGATTTCATTTGAATTTATAGCTTTTATCTCATTACCGAAAGAATTTATGTCCTCTAAAACAGATGGGTTCTTTATATTTACAAACTTAATAACATTTTTGCTTCGCTCTCGTTTGGTGCAAACTATTATACAAGTGGTTACTTTAAATTCTGGGAAATAGCTTCGAGGATATTGAACGATATAATCAACTTTATCTTTTATAAATTTTTTAAAAGGAGTTCCATCCTGATTATTTAACACCTTTGTCATCAAAATGGCTCCTAAATGTCCTTCGTTTTTAAGATAGTGCCATGCGTAATTTACGAAATAGTAAAGAAGATTTGGTTGTTTGGCATCTTCAACAAAACAATCTAGTTCTGCTTTTTTAATAGACTCTATCATTTGCTCTTTGTTAGTGATTGGAGCATTGCTGTCATCATTTCTTAAAAATGGTGGGTTCATTACCACTGCGTCATAGTGCGTTTTCTCTAATTTTTCAAATATATCTTCAGGAGTAATATCTAAGTAGGTAGATGGATTTACAGATTCAAAATTTTTTGCCAACAAACGAAAACTAGCAAGCTGAGATAAAAAGGGGTCGATTTCCCTGCCATGAAGGCGATTAATTAATTCTTGGTGGTTTTTTCCAGAAGATAAGTTTAGTGAGCTCATTAATTTATCATAAGAAGCTGAAAGTAAGGAGCCGTCTCCACAGCCTGGATCAATTATGTTTTTCTCATTTCCCGACAACGTCATCTCTACTAGCAAAGTAGCTAGCTCAGGATCAGTCATAACCTTTCCTTTGTTGTGAAGCTCTTCCCGTTCGTATATTTCTGAAGAAAGCAAATTAAAAAAATAAGGAGGAGAAGAATTTTCTTTTACAGCCTCTTTGATGTATTTTTCCAAAGAGACAACAAAATCCTTAAAATCTTCTATAATTTCTTTACTAGAATTTATTAAATGGATTTCATTTAATGGATATTCTGAAAATATTTGACGAAAGTCAAGCTGTAACACTTTGTCAAAGTATCCCTTTAAAAGATTCCCGAATTGACTAGATGAACTCGTTGACCTAATTAAATCCGAGAAATAAGATGCATTGCTGTGTCCATTTAGTAAATAGTATTCTCTTAAATATCCGTAAAATAATAGTCTAAGCAGTTCGTATAGAGAAATTTCTTTTGCCTGTTCTGAGTCGAGGTTTACTTTACCAGCCAAAGATAAATAATTGGCCATAAATGAATGCACGAGTGGATTCCAATTGTTTACCCATACCGGAGTAGCATTTCGATGAATTTGCTCAATAATCGATTTAAAAGAATTTGTCAGTTGATCTGCGGAAACCTTTGATTTTTGTAACTCTGGGTCGAAATCTGTGTGTTTATATGGATTACCTATTAGCAAACAACTAGATATGGGAGCTTCTCTTTCACAAAAAAACAGCAACTCTTCAATATTTGTTACACAGTAATAGAGTGGAGAATTTGGTTTCCATTTAAATTTTAGATCTCGAACATAACCCCTTGCTTGATTCCAATATCTTTGAGATTCAACCTCAGCTTTGTTTCTCTTTACTTCAACTACAAAAACAACCCTTTTGGAACTATTATCGATTAACGCAAAATCTGGGATAGTAGATGAACCTGGAATATTATAATGGTGTATCACCGTGTAAATGTCTTGAAGATGGAGAGCATCAATGGCTTTGTTTAACGACCATTCCACTATAGGATGATAATCTCTAACTTCGTCACTCGTGTACCAAATATTAAAGTTTGGATTCATATTTGTTTAATAGATAACTATTTACTTGATCTATCGAAATAGATGCATTCGCACTACTATTGTACTCAACTAGAAGTAACTTATCTATATCATTTATAATTTTACTAGATTCTGACCTTAGGGAACTAGAAAGCTTTATCCCAAGTTTCTCAAGAACAAGTTTAGTCGATGGCTTTAAAAGTTTTGGATTGATAATTTTTAGTGATTTAAATCTATTTAATTGAATTTTTCTTAGACCATGACCTTGGGGCTTACTAGACTCCATTAGAGAAGCTTTTGTTAATGAAGAATTTAAAATTGAAAAAAGTAGGTATAAATCTTTTTCATTTATGTATAAATTGTAAAAGTTATCGGCTGTATATACAAGATTTGTATTAAGTAGATAGTCTAAGTTTCTACGAAAATAATAATTAAAAATTATATTACCGGGGTCAATTAAGCGAGGCTTATACCATATTTTTTTCTCTACAATCTTTTTATGGACACTTCGATATTTTTCCTTGTCTTTAATCACGTTAGATTTAATCTCGTTAATATATTTAACTTCTTCTTCTTTAAGCTCATTTCTTGGTGAAAAAAGATATTTGAAATTATCAGTTATTGCCATTCTCCTAATTCTTTTTATATCCTTTATGATGGGAACAACATTATCCAATCTTTTTTCCTCTAAAATAAAGTATTTATTAATTATTGAACTAGTTCCTCTTATAACGGGCTTGGCAGACGTACACTCTAAATCTATAAAAAAGCTTGTATCAAAATTGAACAAACTATTATTGCTTGAGTTGAATTTATGTATATTAATTTTCTTAATGTTCTTACCCGTATTGTGCTGGGATGGGTTTTTTAGATTTAAATACGATGTTTTTCTACTTACTGTTGTAGAGCTTTTTGGTTTTGTAATTTCCATAATCGTTGCACCAACATTCACATTATCAAAGGCTTCTTGCTCAAAATGAATTATCTTATTTACTTCATGATTTAAAGAAATAATGTCTCTAAAGTCTTTTCCAAAGTCACTATAAAGCCAACTGTCGTAGATAATTGCAACAAGTTTACCTCCTGTATTCAGATGTTTAAGCGCTTTGCTTATAAAGTAAACGTAAAGATTTGATTTTGAAGGAATATCTATTCCTAAGTTTTTTAGAATATTTGAAATACGAGTTTTATTGTTTATTTGGCCCAATAAGTCCTCTTGTCTAACATAAGGAGGATTCATAATTATTCGATCAAATTTGTTATATATATTCAAATCAAAAAAATCACCTACTATTAAATTGCGTTTAGATTGGCAATAAAAACTTAAGATTTCATCGTCTATTAGATTTTTATCCATTTCTATTCCAGTTAGCATAACTTCTGGCATCTCTTTAGTAAATTCGTTTAAAAATATGTTTTGGCCAATACATGGATCTAAAACTGTATTACCTTTATTAACTCCTTTTATGGCTAACTGCACCATTATTTTTGCAACTTTAGAATTTGTAAACACTTGTCCAAAAGCCCGATTATTTGTATCGCTTTCTTTAACGAGGCTATCAATAGATGTATTTAATGCTTTAGCAATTGAAAATAAGGAGTTAATTGTTGGGTTGGTAATTTGGCCTGTTTCTAGTTTTACTAGAGTGTTATGATTAATCTGAGCTAAAGATGCTAACTCTGATTGTGATATATTTTTTAGTAGGCGTTTCTTTTTGATTTGTTGGGCAAGGTTATACATAGAAATGTAATATATTACAAATATTTCTATTTATAGACTACATTTATTGAAGAATAATTGCAATGTTTAAATAGATGATCCGTTGTAATCGTTGACTTTGACTTTTGGAACGTTATAATCAATTAAGAATTGAAAAATAAGTTCTTGTAAAACTGCTGCCTCAGGGCAGCTTTTTTTTAAATTAACCTGCCTACATAATTATAAATTTATGAAAGGCGGTGTTATGAAAAAACTTATTATTTTTCAGGCTTTTATTCTCACCTTTTTGTTTACGGCTTTTCCAGTTTACGCACAATCTGCAGATGTAGATAAAATCCAAACATTTATTGTGAATGTAATTAATGTTTTGGTGGCTTTATCGGGATTTGTGGCAGCTGGTTTCTTTGTTTGGGGAGGCGTTGGATATATCACAAGTTCTGGTAATCCAGAGGCTTTGGATAAATCCAAAAAAACAGTCCTCTATTCAGCTATCGGATTAGTGATTGTTCTTGGTGCTTTTGTGATATCAAATGTAGTATCTCAATTAGCCTCTTCTGCCTTCGGATCAGGTCAATAATTTATCTCCTGCCTAAAATAACAATTAATGAAAAGAGTTAAGCCGTTCCTGGCATTATTAATAACAAGCTTCATTTTACCTACTAATGTTTTAGCTCAAGAAACAAGTCAAGAAGTAATTAACTTTACAGATAGCACTCTTCAAATCATCACCTTGATCTCGGCCGCAGCAGCGGCCTTTTTTTTAATTAAATCCGGCTATACGTATATCACTTCAACTGGAAAACCGGAGGCACTAGAATCAGCTAAGAAGACTTTTAGAAATGCTCTTATCGGTCTAGTGCTTGTACTTTCAGCTAATGTAGTTGTTTCTATCTTTAGAAGTTCGTTAAATCCAACTAGCACCGATAGTAATCAATCGGCAGTTGAAGTAATTAATATTGACACAGCAGAACCTAGTGAAGGTTTAACTCAAGTCTTGATTGATGCTATCGGTGGTCTTATCCAAAATGTGATTGAAAGTGCTACAGAACCAATTGTAAATGGAGTACTTAGCTTTTTAACAACTACACCTTCGTTACTGGATAATTCGGTAATTAAAAACTTCTGGTTGGTATGTGTCGGGATTGTAGATGCCTTATTTATCTTGGTGGTAGCACTAACTGGTTTACAAGTAATGAGTGCAACTACTTTTGGTTTTGATGAAGTTGATCTCAAACAAATACTTCCCCGTTTAGGTTTGGCTTTTTTGGGAGCTAATACATCATTGTTTCTATTTAATTATGTAGTCATTACTTGCAATACCTTAGTTAAAGCAGTTCTTGATTCTACGGGAGGTCTTAATCGGGCATTTATTGTGGATGCAATCAATCCTTCAACTCTTATATCTGGGGTTACTCCAATGATTATCTTAATATTTTTGGTTTTGTTCCTAATAATTACGGTAGTTTTGCTACTAATGTATATAAGTAGATTAATTTTTATTGCATTAGGAGCAGTTTTATCTCCGTTTATCTTTTTGCTTTGGTCGATGCCTCGTTTTTCCGATTTTGCCTCTATTGCGATGAAAACCTATTTTGTGAGTGTTTTTGTTGTCTTTATCCATGTAGTCATTGTTCAACTAGCCGGTTCATTTTTAGCCCTACCAGATCACTCAGAAAACTCTCTTGTTTCTATAGCTGTAGCAATTGGATTATTTTTTACACTTTTAAAAACACCTTCCTTAATGATGCAGATGGTAATGTACACCTCTCACAATGGCTCATTTAGAAGATTAGGATCTCAAATTATTAATGTAATAAGCACAGACAATTCGTCTGCTAATGCTTCCAAATTGTCAGCTACTAAAGAAGCAGTTAAAACTCCTAGAAAGGTAATAAACGCATGAGAACGCAAGTTATACCAGCACAAATTACTACAGTTGAAGATAGAATAGCAGGCAATTTTAGTCTAAAGCAAATTTTAATTCTTTTAACTCCGGCATTTTTCGCAACCATTATCTTCGTAGTATTCCCTCCAACAATGATAATTACTTGGTTGAAGATGGGAATAATTTCAGCTTTTGGACTAGTATCCACGACCTTAGCTATTCGAATTAAGGGGAAATTGATTATTGATTGGATAGTGGTACTGCTTAAATATAATATTCGGCCAAAATACTATGTATTTAATAAAAATGGCGTAGATTATCGAGATTTAGTATTACCAAACAAAGAGAAGGTTGAATTGGTAAAAGCTGAAAAGACGAATAAGGCACCAGAAAAACTGATTCCAAGTATAACCATACAAAATCTTATTCAATTGGAGAATCTTATACACAACAAAGATTTTGATGTCAGGTTTACAACGGCAAAGAAAGGAGGGCTCAATGTGGCTTTTGAGAAAATCGTTAAATAAAGTAAGTTCACGCAAACAGATTGCCATAAAAGAGGTTAGAGATAGAATTTTAGTTTTACCTGATAACGAATACCGGATGGTTCTGGAAACATCGTCAGTAAACTTTGAGCTTAAGAGTGAGGATGAACAAGAAGTTATTATTGAATCTTTCCAGAATTTTATTAACTCATTAACTACTAAATTACAAATACTTATCCGAGTACGTGAAGTGGATATTGATAATTATGTTGCAGAAATTGATAGAACGAAAACAAAAGAAAATGAGGATATTTATAAAGACCAGATAAGTAATTACTGTGAATTTATTCAAAATTTGGTTTCAGGTAACAAGATTCTTTCAAGACGATTCTATATTGTTATTCCGTATAGCGCTGAAGATAAAAATGACTTTGGTTTGGTTAAAGAGCAACTGGCATTAAATCGAGATTTGATTATCCGAGGACTAGAACGACTAGGTATGAAAGCAAGACAGCTAGAAAGTATTGAGATACTTGATCTTTTTTATAGCTTTTACAATCAATCTCAAATTAAAACACAAGAACTTAAGGGGCAAACTATAGAACTTTTAATAAATGAAAATTATGTATAAGAAATTAAAACTGAAATTGAATTTAAAAAAATTAAAACCGCTTCGTCGCAGACGAAGAAAAAAGAACAATGAGATTAAAAAATCGATTGGGTTTAGTTTTGGTGAACAGGATCAGATAGACCTTATTTCTTATTCTGGATTATCAGAGGAATCAACCTATCTACAAATCGGTGATCGATTCGTTAGAACATTATTTATTTCCGGTTATCCTTATGTGGCTTCAGTTGGTTGGTTAAATA
>CAZMJW010000026.1:0-8953 GCA_964566915.1 uncultured Gammaproteobacteria bacterium | reverse complement strand
TTTTTGAACAAAGCATAGATGGCTCTAGCGCATATATATTCTATTCCATCAGAACATATATCAATCTTTTATATATTTTTTTGCTTTTTAATTAAAATAAAGATAATATTATAATATGGAAAAAATAATAAGAGTTGAAGAAATCATTCTAAATATTAATAGAGATAAAGAGGATATTGTATCTGAGATAGCTTCTATTTTGTTAACCCCAAAGAGTAATATAAAAGAATTTAATATAGTTAAAAAAGCAATTGATTCTCGTAATAAATCAAATATTAAATTTGTTTATTCAGTTGATGTTGTTGTTTATAATATTGATGAAATATTAAACTGGGATAAAAATCATCGGGTTCGAATAAAAGAACCTTTTGAATATAGTATAAAATCAGTTAAAAATGATAACCGGCCAGTTATAGTTGGCTTTGGTCCAGCCGGAATGTTTGCCGCCTTAGCCCTATCAATTGCTGGTTTAAAACCAATAGTAATTGAAAGAGGTGACCAGATTGAAAAACGTGTCGAAGTTGTAGAAGATTTTGTAAAGAAATCTATTTTAAATCCAGAGTCAAATATACAATTTGGCGAGGGAGGAGCAGGAACATTTTCTGATGGTAAGTTATATACCTTAATCAATGATCCAAGATCGTCTTTTGTTTTTAATAAATTGGTTGCAGCTGGTGCTCCAAAGGATATATTAACGAATGCTAATCCACATATTGGTACTGATAATTTAAGAAAGGTGGTAAAAAATATTCGCCAAGAGATAATTAAATTAGGAGGGGAGATAAGATTTAATACAAAATTAACTAATTTTGAAGTTAAGAATAAAAAACTCGTTTCTGCTGTTTTAAATAATAATGAACATATTGTAACTGACACTTTGATTTTAGCTATCGGACACTCGGCTCGTGATACTTATCAAATGATTTATGATAATAAATTAGAAATAACTCCTAAAGCTTTTTCTATTGGAGTAAGAATTGAGCATTTACAAAAAAACATAAATATAGCTCAATATGGTAATTTAGAAAACATCTCAATACTTGGACCAGTAAAGTATAAACTTGTACAACACGCAGATAACGCAAGGTCAGTATATACTTTTTGTATGTGCCCAGGAGGTTACGTGGTGGGAGCTACGTCAGAGACAGGATCTGTTGTAACTAATGGGATGAGTCTTTACGCTCAAGATAATATAAATTCTAATAGCGCCCTATTAGTGCCAGTTTCACCTTCAGATTTTAAATCAGAGCATCCTTTGGCTGGTATAGAATTCCAGCGGTATTTAGAAAAGAAAGCATTCTTGTTGGGGGGATCTAATTACAAAGCCCCAGCTCAGCTAGTGGGAGATTTTCTAAATGATAAAGCATCAAGTAAATTAGGTGAAGTAAAACCAAGTTATTTGCCAGGAATTAAACTTTGCTCTTTAGATAATTGTTTACCAGATTATGTTATTAATAGTCTAAAAAAGCTATACCATTAATGAATAACAAAATAAAAGGCTTTGCTCATCCTGAAGCAGTTCTAACTGCTATTGAAACTCGTAGTTCAGCTCCTTTAAGAATTATTCGTGATGCTAATTATCAGTCTAATGTAAAAGGTATTTATCCTTGTGGTGAAGGAGCGGGTTATGCTGGGGGAATTGTTTCTTCAGCTATAGATGGATTAAGTGTGGCTGAAGCTATAATTAAAAAATATGAAACAAATTGAATCTATTTCTAGTTTGCAAAATAACAATATTAAATTATTAAAAAAACTAGTAAGTAAAAAATATCGTTTAGAATATAGCAAATTTACTGTTGAAAATTTAAAAATTATAAATGATGCTATAAATGATGGTTATGATTTTGAAATGTTATTTGTAACAAATAATTTTATTAAGCGAAATTTAGATTTATTTAACAATATTAAAAGTAAATCAAATGCTTTGTATTCTATTATTGATGAAAAATTATTTTCATATTTTTCTCAACTAGACACACCCGCTGGTATCATTGCTATTTATAATAATCTTTGTAATAAAGAATTAAATAATGATTCGATTGTTTATTTAAATAATATTTCTGATCCTGGTAATTTAGGAACGATTTTAAGAACAGCATTAGCTTTTAATTTTAAAAATATTATATTAGATAATAATTGTGTAGATATTTACAATTCAAAAACTATTTCGGCAGCCAAAAACTCATTTTTTAAATTAAATATTATCGAGGATAAGGATGGTTCTTGGATTAAGAATAATAAGTTACCAGTTTACATAACTAGTGCTTATGGAGATAGTGATTTAAATAATTTAATTGTGGATGATAAGTTTTGTTTGGTTCTGGGGAATGAAAGTAACGGTGTAAGTGAAGAAATAGAGAATATTGCTGATAAAAAGATAAAGATTAATATATCAAATAATCTTGAATCTTTAAATGTTTCAATTGCAGCTGGTATTATTATGTATAAGCTACAAAGAAAATAAATAATTATTAAAAACAAGTATTTTTTATGAAAAGAATTTTATTTCTAATTACAATAATTATTTGTTCTATTGTCATTGGTGCAGGCATGTTTAGTTATATTGTTGCTGAGAAATTATACTTTCCAAAAATAACTGAGATTGCTAATGATGGAGCGACTGGTTTGAGTATTTCTGCATATCAATATGAATCTTGGTTTTGGAATAAGGATAAAATTACTCTTATAAATATTCATGACAGAAAAAACGATGCTCCAAATATACAATATAAATTAAAAGGCGAAATAAATAATATTCGTCTTATCCATAGCGGAGAAGATTATGCTTTAATTGCTTATAGTAATCCTAATTTTTCTTCAATAGAAAATGCTTTTGTTGTTCATCGCTCACCAAAATCTGAAAGCGAGAACACGATAGAAGAAATACATATTGGTGGAAATATCATTGCTGTTGCACCAGACGAAACTGCTTATTTTTATATCTCAAATAGTGGTAAATTATTTAAAAGAAGCTGGCAAAAGGAAACAGTTAGTAGTGTTGATCTAGAAATGGAACTTGAACCAATTTTAAGGAGTCAATTAATAAGTATAAAGAATAGAGAAAGTAATCAGCCGGTATTATTTTTTAGTAATAACACAAAAATGGCTTTTTGGGGTACTCCAGTTGCCGAACCTTGGTATTCGGGTTATGTATTTATTTGGGATTTAGAAAAGAACGAGATTGAAAAGATTTCTAGACAAAATATTGGAGATTATAATAATTTAAGAGTGGAAGAAGATAAGTTATATGTAGAAAGAGTTGATGTTGATAATGTAATTTCTCAAAAGTTAATTTCAGAATAATATATTTTACATAAATTTTAGTTGGAATTTCGTCCATAATTTCTTGTTAAAGACTAAAACAGACAATGTCTGTTTTTTTATATTGTTTCAATTAAAGTATAGTGCTACTATTTTAAGGTAATAAATACAATATGATAAAAGTAAAAAACATAAGCAAGAAGTTTAAAGATTTTGTTGCCGTTAATGATATATCTTTTGAAGTAAAAGAAGGAGAAATATTTGCCTTTTTAGGTCCAAATGGGGCGGGAAAATCAACAACAATAAAAATGCTAACCACTCTTTTAAAACCAAGCAAAGGAGAAATGTTAATAAATAATATTAATCCTGTTAAAGACCCAAATGGTGCGCGTCATTCTTTTGGTATTGTTTTTCAAGATCAAAGTTTAGATGAATATTTAACGGCTTGGGAAAATATAAATTTTCATGGAGTTTTATATGGAGTAGATAAAAAAACAAGAAAAGAAAGAGGGGAACAATTATTAAGACTTGTTGAATTATGGGATAGAAGAAATGTTTTAGTAAAGAAGTTCTCTGGTGGAATGAAGAGACGACTAGAAATTGCTAGAGGATTACTTCATCATCCGAAAATAATTTTTTTAGATGAGCCGACTTTGGGACTTGATCCTCAAACAAGGAATTTAATGTGGTCGTATTTAAAAGAATTAAATAAAACTGAAAAAACAACCATCTTTTTTACCACTCACTATATGGATGAAGCGGAAAGAATTGCTCAAAGAATTGCCATTATTGATAAGGGTAAAATAATTGCTATTGGCAGTGCTAGTGATTTAAATAATATAACAAATACAAATTCTCTTGAAGAAGCCTTTTTAAAGATAACCGGCAAAACAATAAGAGAAGAAAACGCCAATTCAATTGATAATATGAGAAGGCGTTTTTTAAGAAGATAATGATATGCAAAAAATATATATATTTTGGTTAAGACAAGTTAAAAAATATTTTCGATCAAAATCAAGGATTATTGGATCTCTTGGTCAACCGATATTATTTCTTTTAGCTTTAGGTTATGGTTTTGGTTCAGTTTTTCAAAGAGCCGGTGAAGGAAATTATCTTAATTTCTTGGCCCCTGGAATTATTGCTATGAGTATAATCTTTACTGCAATATTTTCTGGTATTGAAGTTATTTGGGATAGACAATTTGGTTTTTTAAAAGAAACATTAGCTGCGCCGGTATCAAGATTAAATATTATGATTGGTAGAACACTGGGAGGGGCAACAGTAGCAACACTTCAAGGAATTTTAGTCCTATTTATTTCTATTCTTTTTGGTTTAGAGCTTTCAAGTTGGACAATAATTGTACCATCAATTATGATAATGTTTTTAATAGCTCTTCTTTTCACCTCCATTGGTACTTTGATCGCTTCATTGTTGGAAGATATGCAAGGCTTTCAATTAATAATGAATTTTTTGATAATGCCTCTTTTCTTTTTGTCAGGCGCGCTGTATCCATTAGATAATCTTCCAAATTTTTTAATCTTAATTACTAAATTAAATCCTTTAACATATGGCGTTGATGCTCTTAGAATATTAATGATAAATAATGGTTATTTTAGTCTTAAATTAGACATCCTTGTTTTAAGCGCTTTTACTCTTTGTTTACTATTTTTAGGAAGTTATTTTTTTAAAAAAATACAAATTTAGAAAATTTATTTAATATATTTTTTTGTTATTAAATATGGTATAATTATTATATACAAATATATATAATTATTATTAAATCAAAATCTATGAAACAAACAAAAATTTACCTGTTAATGTTCTTATTTATCTCCGTGTTATCTCTTTCGGCATGTTCAAAGAATGATACTCCTGAAGAAAAAAATCCTATAAACAACAATAAAGAAGAAGTTCAATTAAATGAAGAAGATTTGGATTTTTCAGGATCGGTAACCGATCTTTTTGCTCAAAAAAAATCACTTGAATGTAAGGCAGATTACAAAGATGAAGTAAGTGAGATGGAAATGACTTATTATTTTGATAACAAAGGTGAAAGGTTTAGAATAAACACCAAAACTATAGATAATATAAATAATGAAGAAAATAATTCATATGCCATACTTAAAGATGGTTGGTATTATTTCTGGGACGATACTTCAAATATTGATGGTATGAAAACAAAAGTTGAAGAAGATAATGAAGATTATGAAGATGAGTATGTAGATGAATTTTTAGATGATGAGGATGAGTATGGTTTAGACATGGAAGAAGAATTTAATTTTAAATGCAAATCATGGAGAGTTAATAATTCAATTTTTGAATTACCAAGTAATAAATCATTTAAAGATTTAAGTGAATTAAATAGCTTAAACTTTATTGATTCAATGGACTCAGATTCAAGCTATTTAAACTCTGAAGATTTTGATTTATGTTCACTTTGTGAGATGATGCCCGATGGTCCAGATAAGGATGATTGTTTAAGTGATTGTTAGTTGAAAAACAAAAATATTTAAAAGATGGGCTATGCTCATCTTTTTTTATACTATTGACAATAATGTTAGAATAATATAATATTATAATTGTTAGAAATAATTAACTATTAATATATGAGTCTAAAAAAATACAAAATTTGTCGACTAGCTATAATTGTTTTATTATCAGCATCTATTTCAATTTCGCTTTCATTAGAAAACTACTATTTACCAATCATTTTTGTTTTAAGCGCTTCTTTTGCAATGTATTATTGTCGTAAGCAATTAAAAACAGAGAAAGTAATGGTTGATGAAAGAGATTATCAAGTGGCAGGACGGGCAGCTCGTTATACATTATATATATTTGGTTGGTTGGGAGCAATTTCAACTTTTGTTCTAATGGCTCTATCGAAGAATAATCAATTATTATTTGACCTTAGTCAGTTTATTGCTATTTCTGTCTGTTTTGTGTTGCTTCTGAACGCTTTAATATTTAAATATTTAAGTAAGAAAAATTAAAAATGAAAAATAAAATTAAAGAAATTAGAAATAAACTGGGATTAACTCAAGAAGAATTAGCTACCAAAGTAGGAGTTAGAAGAGAGACTATCGTTTTCTTGGAAAAAGAGAAATATAACCCATCATTAAAACTAGCTTTTGATATAGCTAATGTCTTTAAGATGAGGGTTGACGATTTGTTCTTTAATTAATATATTAATTATTTAAATTTAATCATATGAAAATTAACAAAAATACAATATTGTCTATCATCGTGATAATATTTATTGGATTATTAACCTATTTTTCATGGCAAATATTTGAATTTAATAAATCTTTAGTTATTGAAGGTGAAGGTTTTTGTCCAAATGAAATTATTATAGATGATTATTTGTTTCCTCAAACACCTAATACCAAATATCTAAGTTTATATAATTTTTCAGTTAAAATTGAAAAGCTTAGTGACACAATGGGAAAAGAACTGTTAAATGAAGGTGAATTAATTTGTGAGGAGAGTGATCCGTTATTAAGCATAAATAGTCGTACACAATTAATAAAAAAAGAAGACAATAATTATTGTCTTAAATCTTTTAGCGAAGGAGCAGCGGGTTCTGTTTATACTGAATATGAATTATCTTATCTAAAGGACGAAAATTTATATACTCTAAGCTATTTAGCAGTTTTTCCTCAATGTTATAATTATCCAGAAGAGCAAATGCTTGAGTGTCAAAAGGAAAGAGAAAATTTTATTCTTGAGGATTATATTATAAACACCCTTAAAGCAAATTAGTTTTTAGTGTTAAAACTATATTTAAAATTGGCCTGTATATATTTTTCTTTTAAGGTATGCAGGTCTTTTTTTAATCTATATGGATGAGCTACGTGTTTTAATATTAATTCATAACCCTCACTGCCAGCAGTATTAATAGATAGGGTACCAGTCTTAAATATCCTTTCAATTAAACTTTGGCTAACATTAATATCAGTTATTCGATTATATTTTGCTGAAATAGTCTTTGTTCCAATCCAGCCTTTTTTTACTATCACTCTATTGCTAGTGAACACAAATTCATTACTAATTTTAATATAGAATAAAAAATAAAAGAGAATAAGAGGAATAATTAAAAAAATATAAACTAAAATGGCAATTTGTAAGAAATTAATAGAATCATTATTACTATCTATATTTACTAATAAATTATTATTAATGTTTAAATTATCAGCGAAATCATAGCTAGGACTAAGGTCCCTATTTAATTCTAAAAAATCAGGTGTGTTTTTTTGAATTATTAGCAATACCACAACAATTAAACTTAACAGAAAAGCCCAGCCAATAAACGATATTATCATTTTGATATTTAAGTATAGAGAGCTGAAAGAAAAGATTCGTTCAACCTTCTCATCATTTGCTAATGATTTTCTTATAATATTGCTATAATTATCTAATGTCATATATATTGAGTTTATATAATAATCTTATCATATATTTTAGAAAAAGTAAGCTTGTCGAATTAATATTAGCGCGGTAGAATAGAAGTATTATGAAAATGTTTAATTTTAAGGTAAATAAGAATAATAAAAGAAGAAGATTAATTGATCTTATTCAAGATAAGAATGACGACCCTTTTGTAATTAAAGAGGGAAAGTTTGATTACAAAAATTTAAAAGATTCGGTATATTATTCAGATTGGACCGAAGAATCTTTCTTGTCAGATACAGGCGGAAAAGAAACAGTAAGTCGCTCTTTTGATTATAAAAATCTAAGATATTTTTTAATATTATTTATTATAGGTTTTGTTTTATTATTTGTTCGTGTTTTTTCATTGCAAATTATTGGTTATGATAAGTATTCATTACTAGCTGAAAGCAACAGAACAAGACAAAGTAGTATTGAGGCAAAAAGAGGAATAATTTATGATAAAAACATGAAACCTCTTTTAAGAAATAAGGCTAATTTTGTTTTATACTTTAGACCAATTGAAATGCCTAAAGATGAAATTGAAAGAGACGAAATGCTAAGAGAATTAGCGGAATTTTTAACTAATGAAGAAATTAGTTTTAAAAATATTAATACAGAAGAAGCGGATAATGGAAGTATAGAAATATTAGCAGATAATCCCTTGTTTATTGAAATGAATGATAAGTTGAATAAAATAAGCATTGGAAGTTTAGAGTCTTATCAGCCTTTGTTTGTAAAAGATAATATAGAATATGAAAAAGCAATGTATTTGAATTTAGAGAAAGACAGATGGCCGGGTGTTTTTGTTTCGGATAAAATTAGTCGTGAATATCTTTACACCTCAAATAATGATTCTGTTTTAGCTACAAGTTCATTACCACACATCCTTGGTTATACTGGAAAAATAAATGCTGAAGAATATAAAAGTTTAGGAAAAAATTATTCTTTAATAGATTATGTTGGAAAAACTGGATTAGAATATAAGTATGAAAAAGAATTAAAGGGTGTCCCAGGATTTAAAAGGGTTGAGGTGGATGCTTTAGGTAGACAAAAGAAAGTTATTAGTGAATCACAAGCGCAAAATGGTTATAATTTAAAACTTAGTCTTGATCTTGATTTACAATTAAAGGCTGAGGAAATTTTAAAAAAATATCTTGAAGAAAATAATAAAACCAGAGCATCATATATTGCCCTTGATCCACGTGATGGCTCAGTTTTAGCTATGGTGTCATGGCCATCATATGATAATAATCTATTTGTTAAA